>CAUWEE010000045.1:0-6833 GCA_963557095.1 uncultured Helicobacter sp.
CATCGTATTGACAAAAGAAAAAATCGCTTTTGTTAGAGGATGCACTTAAACGATCCAATACAATCAAATGCTTAAATTCTAGGCCTTTGGAAGCGTGGATTGTCAAGATCTTTAAGCCCTCTTGATCTTCTTGGGAACTTTTACAAGAATGAATCTTTTTCAAAAATTCCTCACTATTTTTACTCAAACAAGCAAGCTCTAAAACCTGTTTTGCAAGCTTAGAATTCAAGCCATAAAAACAGATTGCACGATAGATATAAGATCCAATACTCTCATTCTCAAACTTCAAAAGTTCAACTTCATCCTCAAGCTTCTTGCCCAAGAGTTTAGCCAATCTCTTTTTCTCAAGGGAGGAAGGGGATAGGGAGCATTTGAGGCTGCTTAGCAAAATCTGCACATCTTTTTTGCAAACAAGGGCGACATTTTCTTTGGTTGAAATAGGAGAGAAATATTCTTTAAGATAATCTCCAATTCTTAGCACATCCTCATTTTTAAAAGCCAAAATGGCAATCTCATCCAATCTTGCACCATGATCTAAAAATTCTTGCACTTGATCACGAATGCTTTCAAAAACTTGATGCTTAGAATCCTCATGCAAGGGATCACAAACCTTGACATAGCCCCCCTCTTTGTGATGTTTTTGAGAAACATAAAATGAAAATAAAGGAGCAAAAAGCTCATTGACAAACTTCACAATTTCAGACTGACTACGATAATTTGTCTTCAAATGATGAGAATACATACTTGGGAGGGCTTTGACAACATCCAAAAGTCTGCCATAGCCTCCTCTAAATTGATAGATACTCTGCTTTTTGCCTGAGAGAATCTCTTCAATCAGAGGAAGCAAAATCTTGTATTGCACAATACTTGTATCTTGGAATTCGTCAAGCAAGATGTGAGAAATACGCGAATCAAGCCGAAAATAAAAAAAATCACTCACCCCCTCTTGAGCCAAAAGATGGTAAGTCTTTTGCGTTACATCAGAAAAATCAAGCGCCCCTTCAAGTTTGGAATAAGCATTTCTTGCCCTCTGATAAAGATTCTCAATCTCCCCCAAAAAGCCAACAAACTCCCTCTCTCTTAAAATAAAATATTTTAAAAGCCTCTCTCTCAAATTCAAAAAAAGCTCTTCAGGGAGCTTTAGTCTTTTAAAATCTCGATAATCTGATCCTTTGTAAATCCAAGTCTTTCCTCTCTCAAGTAGTTCAAAAAAATTCTTAAAATCCACAGCAGTTTTTGCCCTATCTGAACCCTCTGGATGACTTCTAACTCTATCTTGCAACTCCCTTGCAAGCTCCAAAATCTCATTTTTCAAAGGAGATAAATCCTCATCAATTCCCCCATCTTGGATAAGGCAGTCAAGAAAATATTCGCCAAGCTCTGCAATCATTCTTAGCATTTCATCTAGAGATTTTCGATGCTCCAAGCAAAGCTTGATAAAAATCTTTTGCTGAGTGCTTGTCAAAGAGAGTAAGAATTTCTCTTCAATCCAAGCTTTATCCATCTGCGCAATCTCAAAGGAATGTGTCACACCAACATACCAACAAAACTTACGCAAAATAGCATTAAAAAAGGAATCAATGGTTGAGATTCTTGGAGTTTGAGACCAATAAGATCGCAATAAAGAAGGAGCAAGCTTAAGCACCTGCTCTTTTTGCCATCCATACTCAAGCTCAAGGGAGCTTAGCAATTCTTTTTGCTTTTTTTGCTCTTCCTTATTCAATCTTTGAGATCCTAAAAGACTCAAAAAATCCCCCACTCTCTGCCTCATTTCATCAACAGCCTTATTTGTAAAAGTCAAAGCTAGAATCTCGCCTACCTTGCCCCCCTCAAGAAGCAAGGCCACATAGCGCAAAGCAAGGGCATAGGTCTTTCCACTTCCAGCTGAAGCTTCTAAGACTAGAAATTGCTTATTTTCCATCGATGAACCTCAATCAAAATGCGTATTCCACTCCAAGATTTCCTGCTAGTCTTCCCTCTTTTTGAGCGCTTCCTAGACTTGAACCCAAACTAAAATTCACAAAAGCACGCTCAAAAAGTCTGATCTCTCCGCCCAAACTCAAAGCAAAATTAAGCTCCTCTTCGAAATCTTTGACCTCAAATGCTCCTCCACCCAAATGCGTAGCTTTATGATTTGAGCTAGAAGAATACATATCCTTTGAAGCCTTGAGCAAGACCCACCAATAAGAATTTTGATTTAGGGACATCCTCGTCTCAAGTCCCACGCTTAAAGCCAAATTATGCACACTATTCTTTTCCATCTGAACTGCTAGATCTCGATAAAAGACATTTGAAATCTCTCCATCAATATCCGAACTCACCAAATAGCTATAAGCAAGAGTTGCAATGGGCTTAAGCGCAAGAGCTTCTTGCCAAAAGTTAAAAGCATAGCCATAATCAAAATTCACATTTGCACTCTTAGCATTATAAAAATAAGTCTGATTAAGCTGGCTTGTAATGGCCTCATTTCCACTGATCAGCTCATTATTCCAACCAATCAACCCATTTGCTTCAAAATCAAACTCATGCCTTCCTACAAAAACCCTATTATAAAGCCCGACTTGGGCATTATTGCTTTGATTGGAAATCAAGCCCTCTTTGTATGTCTCATATCCATAGGAAATATAAGTCCCCAAAAGAAAGTTATCCTTAAGCTCATCAAAGCCAAAGCTCATCCCATAGAGGGTTCTCTGACCCGATTGCAAAAACCCTCTACCAGCAAAAGCTGAGCTCCATAAATTGGATTCTTTTTGAGGTTTATAAATCTGTCTTTGCAAACTAAGTTTTGCAAGACGATTGCCTCTGGCTGTTTGTGTAGCAAACTTCAAGAAATCAATCTCTCCCGTTTTGCGTCTTATAGATCCTAATTGTTCAGCACTTTGTGCAAGAGTTTTCCCAACACGCAAGGTATGATCCCGATCTTGAGCATTTAAGACTTGACTTGCCCAAAGCACATTGTTTTTTGTCACCATTAGATTCTGCAATGCCTCCATCACCCCTCCACCTACGCTATCAACCTCTTGCACAAGCTTATCCCCACCCTTTTTATAAAGATAATGCTCAATTCGATGTTTGCTGTAAGGGTTTGGATCATTGAGTGTATCAATGCGAAAGCCTAGAGATTTACCCGTCTTTGTTTTGACAATTGAAAAGTCTCCATACTTAAAAATTCTCTTGCCCTCATCAAGCCTCTTCTCTCCATCAAAAAATTTCACACTCTCCAATACATCCCCCAAACCCCCATAGACTATGCCCCCTTTAGTATCTAAAATTGTGTATTCCTCTTCAAGCTTCAAGCCCTTGAAAGAAGCAAGATTATCAAGCCTAAACTCACTGCCTTGCAAAAGATGTCCTTTGCCATAGACTACGATAGGATTTAGTGTCGCCGCATTTAGATTCATTGCAATAGAACCACGATTTTGCAAATCCCCCTTCACAAGCACAGAAGAATTATTCAGACTCATCACACCCTCATTGCTTAGATGATGAAACACTGCTTGAGAATCCCTAAAATCAAGATTGGCAAAACGCGCAAAACCAAATACCCCATATGTATCCAAACTTGAGCCTTGAAGAACAAGACGCGCCTTTAATCCATCCACACTAGCTCCACTCAAATGCAAACCTTGAGAATCTGGAGTGATCAAGCCCTCAATCTTTAGGGCATTATTGCGGCTCTCATACGCACCTGCAATTTTCTCCCCCCCTTCTTTATCCCAAGTCTGCCAACTCAAACTCTTAGCCTGCAAACCTAGGGCATCAAACTCTGTCTGACTAGCTGTGATATTTCCAATCTTGACTGAGCCATTAGAAGAGGTTCTAAACACTCCTCCTGCGGATGTAAGAGTTGTGATTTGTATATCTGCCCCTGCACTTTTGCTTGAATCAAAAGTCGGATAAGCCGTATCAGCAGCGCTATTCCAAATCAAGCTAAGCTCTTCAATCTGCATAGCCCTAACAGCATCAAAGCTCAAAGTTGCTCCATAAGCTCCCCAAGTGCGTGCCTCTAAGTTTTGAGCACTAAGCTTGCTTAGATTTTTGAACACAAGGCTTTGTTTCCCCGCATTCAAAGCACTTGCCCTAACGCTATAAGTGCCTTTAAGCTCCAAAGTGGCTAGCCCTTGAGCATCATCTGCGGATTGCTTCAGACTTGCCTCTCCACTTGTGCTCAGATAATATCCATCCATATGTGTGCTTTGGATCCTAGCTCCATTGGCTTTGAGAGAACCAATATCGATTGTTCCAGGATTTTTAAAGCTAAGGGTGCTGCCATGAAGCTCTACGCTTTTGGCTTGGATATTCAGAGATTGAGCTTCAAAGCTAAGCTCTCCTCCCGTATGATCAGAGATGCTAATCCCGCTTGCCTTAATAGTTTGGGCTTTTAAGAAAGCATTGGAGTGTTGAGTTCCCGCTGTAGTAAAGCTTAGATTCCAATTCTCTAGCGTAAGAGTATTAGCAGCCTCAAAACCTAGGCTGGCTCCTCCTCCAGTTGCAAAACTATTGCCCGCCCCAGTCGTGCCTGTGAGATAGATATTTTGAGCCTTGAACTTGGCTGTGATATAGCCTAGAGCACCTCCAGACCAACCCTCCCCACCAAACCAAACAGACCCGCTTCCTGTGCTTTGACTCTTATTGCCAAAGATTAGCGTGCCATTGCTATAAGTTTGGCTAAAATTTGCCCCTACACTTGAGTAAGTCCTCGTGCTTTGGACATAAAAATCCCCACTCTCTGTGGAGTTTTTATCTCGCAAGTAGTAAATATCATTGCTGATGTCCTCTCCATTTACCCCATAACATACAGCCATTAAAGATAAGGTCGCCACAGCAAAGTCTCTCATAATTTTCTCCCAAAACAAAGTCAAATTGTTTCTAAAACAAAAAAGAAGAATCATATTGAAAAATGCTTTTACTCTCTCTTAATTTTTAATCTTTATCTTGACTTAGCACTTTAAATCTAGATAAATGAGCTGCCAAAATTCATACTCATTTCCTAATAAAACTTGATTGTTATAAACTAAAGTTTTGTTATAAAATACACTCAATTTTCAAAGAATGACACTTCTAAAAAAGGAATAAAAATGGCAAAAAGTCTTTATAAAACTCTTGAAGTTAGTGAAAACGCAAGCCCTGAAGAAATCAAAAAATCCTATCGCAAACTCGCAAGAAAATACCACCCCGATATCAACAAAGAGGCAGGAGCTGAAGAGAGATTCAAAGAAATCACAGCTGCCTATGAGATCCTAAGCGATCCTCAAAAAAAAGCACAATATGATCAATTTGGAGATGGGATGTTTGGAGGGCAAAACTTCAGTGATTTTGCACGAGGGGCTGGGGGAGTCAATCTTGATGATATTTTGTCTCAAATTTTTGGCAACGGAGGGGGCTTTAGCACTCGAAGTAGTGGGGGTGAATTTGGTTTTGGAAGTGGGGGATTTGGAGGAGGATTTGGAGGCTTTAGAACTCCCAATCTTGACTTACAAGATTCCATCACTATTCCTTTTGATATTGCGGTTTTGGGAGGAAAATATCATTATGGCAAAAAAGGTTTTGATATTAAAATCCCTGCTGGAATCTTTGATGGAGAGACAATTCGCCTCAAAGGTAAGGGAGAGAGTCAAGGTGGAAGAAGTGGAGATCTCCTCCTCAAAGTCAAAGTCGCTCCAAGCAACGAATACACAAGGGAAGGCGATGATTTGAGCAAAGAAATCGACATCCCTCTAAAGATCGCTCTTTTTGGTGGAAGCATTGATGTATCAACCCTATATAAAGATGTTAAACTCAAGATTCCTCAGGGCGTGAAAAACAATCAAAAATTCCGCCTCAAAGAATTAGGTGTAACCCATCGCAAAAGTGGAACAAAAGGAGATTTGTATCTCAAGGCAAATATCACTCTTCCACCTATACAATCCTTAAGTCAGGAGCTTAAGGATCTTTTAGAAAAGGAGCTTTAATGTATAACTATGACGAACCCGTTTATTTGATTAGTGTTGTAGCAAAAATCCTAGAAATCCACCCTCAAACTCTGCGTCAATATGAAAAAGAGGGACTTATTCAACCTGGCCGCACAGATGGCAAGATGAGACTTTACTCTCAAAGAGACATTGATAAAATCAAGACAATTTTGCGCCTAACGCGTGATATGGGCGTCAATCTCGCAGGCGTGGATATCATTTTGCGCCTCAAAGAACGACTAGATGAAATGGATGAGCTTATGGAAGAGTTACGCTCTCAAGCACAAAATCTTAAACCAAAATCTGTCGCACTCAAACAAAGCTCTTATGAAATTATTTTGAAAAAATGAAGAATCTCGCTTCAATTTTTCGCCCCCACAAGCTAGAAGATTTCATCGGACAAACTCACATTATCGGGGAAGATACTCCCCTCTATCAAGCCCTCAAAAAAGGGGTGCTACCTCATTGTATTTTCTTTGGACCACCAGGAAGTGGCAAAACAAGTCTTGCCCGAATCCTTGCCCAAAGCATAGGAAGCGAATTTTATGAACTCAATGCCACACATTTCAAACTCGAAGATTTACGCAAAATCATCTCAAAAAATTCACTGCTCAAAGTTGTGATCTTCATCGATGAAGTCCATCGCCTAAGCAAAACCCAACAAGAAGCCCTGCTCCCTATTATGGAGGAAAATCAAGCCTATATCCTTGCCTCTAGCACACTCAATCCCAGCTTTTCCTTAAGCAATGCTATCCGCTCAAGGAGCTTTGTCTTTGAATTCCAAGCCCTGACTTCTCAAGATTTGAATCTCTTGCTCTCAAAGGCTCTTCAATCTTTGCAAATTGACATCAATGCCAAAGAGCGTGACTACCTCATCGCTTC
>CAUWEE010000046.1:0-6738 GCA_963557095.1 uncultured Helicobacter sp.
AAGGAAGAGCTAAATTTTTCAAAAACCCTTTTTTAAACAAATCTCGATGCAGTTTATCATTTCCCTGAATCTCATCTACAGCTACAACATAAAGAGAGAAACCTGTCTTTTCTTGCAATTCAGTTGAAAGCAGCTCAATAAAAGCCTCGCTTTTAGAAACAATCAGAGCATCGGGATTATAAAGCACAAAATTTTGAGAAAAAAGCGGCAAAACAAGACTAGCCAAAACAACTAGTCTCCAAAAAAACTTCATCAGTTTAAAACAACCAAATAATCGGGAATGAAAGGCAAAGCAATCGTTGCCAAAATTAAGGCAATTAGCAATCCTAATAAAAGTTTTTCTAAAGGTGTTGATTTCATTGCTTCTCCTTATTTTTGAATCTTGTAATGCTGAATCTTATTGGGATTGTTTGCCTCAATGGCTTGATAATCAAGACTATAAGCTTGTGTAGCTTGAGACTTCTGTGTCTTCCAAGCTTGTATCCCCAATCCCGCAACCACGCCTAAAAGCACAGCTACCAACAACAAGAGTCCCAAAATTCCGTTAAGTCCAAATAATCTATCCATCTCTTCACTCCTTATTTAACTTCTTCGAGGGATTCAATGTAGGCAGAGAGAGCCTTCTTTTGTATTTCATTAAATTGAGCATATTTAAAAGAAGGCATACGACCGATGTTCCCCTTCTTACCGTGATCTAGAACATAAGAGATAAATTTTTCTGTCCCATAAGTGCTCAAATCTGGTGCGCTCCCCTCCATTCCTCTACCATCATCACCATGACAAGCATTACAACCCGCCGTAACAAACACCTCTCTCCCCTTAGCAACTTCTGCAGGATTTTTTGTATTTTTCACTTCAGAAATTTCTGCCATCACATAAGCTGCGACCGCTTTGGCATCAGCATCACTCATTTCTATAGGGGGCATTTCTCCAAGTGGATAATCTAAGCCCTTAGAGCCATGTTTGATTGTGTTGATAATTCCTTCTTCTTTGCCCCAATGCACAAGATTTTGTGCTTTGCCTTGTAGGCCTTCAGCTGTCACTCCATGACACTGAGAACATTGAACCAAAAAGATGCTTTGCCCCATCTCCACAAGCTGATTTTGTGTCATCTTTTCCCATTTTTTCTGATAAATCTGGTTGTGCTTAATCACCTCTTCATTGTATTGCCCAATTTGAGAGAAAGAATTAAGAGGATATCCTATAAAGATATACCAAAAGCCCCAAATCATCGCAAGTGCAAAGCAGATCCCCCAGCCAAAAGGAATATTGTTTTCAAACTTTCCAATTCCATCCCATCGAGTATGTGAAAGTTCCCCTTTGGGATTTGAAGTTTTCATTTTGCTGATATAAAAATTGCTTACAAAAGCTGTCACAATCAATATGACAAAGGCCGCAATAAAAGCAAATAAATTGATTCCGTCACTTAAATTTAACCACTGCATCTCTTCTTCCTATCTCTTTTCTATCACTTCATCACTGTAAGCATCATCCAATGCTAAGCGAGAATATTTTTCATAATTTTTGGTGCCCTTTTTTTCACTTCTATACATCCAAAAAACATAGGTGTATAAAAACACACACAAAAGCAAAGTCACAATCAAATACGCATTTTTCTGAATCAAAGTCAAAGTTGCAATATCCATCTTACTCTCCTTGCTTAGCTCTTCTTGATTGCCCCAAGCTATTAAGATAGGCAATAAGAGCAACAATCTTTTTGATCTCCCCTTTTTGATAGGCATCCTTTACTGCTTGATTGCTCATATCCTCTACAATACTTCCTGCCTCAAGTTTAAATGCCGCTTTTGCGCTTTCAAAATCTCCTAGTTTCACTCCACCTTCCACATCATAGGGCACACCAAAGATTACTTTTTGCGTATAGGCTTCTGCATAAGCTGTTTCAAAATCAATATTCTTGTCATATAAGTGCTTGTAAGAAGGCATAATCGAACCTGGAACTACACTTGTAGGATCCCACATATGATGATCGTGCCAATCTGTTGTGCGGTTATCTCCTACACGATGCAAATCAGGCCCTGTTCGCTTCGATCCCCACAAAAAAGGACGATCATAGGCATACTCTCCACTTAAACTATAAGGACCATAACGATCTGTCTCAGCTTTGAATGGACGGATGAGTTGAGAATGGCAGTTATAACAGCCCTCTTGAATATATACTTGCCTTCCAGCAGTTTCAAGAACGCTATAAGGCCTCAAACCTTCCAAAGGCCTAGCAGTTTTTGCAAAACCAGGCAGAATCTCCACTAGCCCAGCAATAGAAAAAACGCAAACAAAAACTAATGAGAAGAAGAAAGGATTTTTTTCTAACCAATTAAACATAAATTCTCCTTAAGATGCCATAGGCGTCGCATATTGTGGCTCTTTTTCCAAAAGCCTTCCCGCATTAATGCTCATCAAGATGTTGTAAATGAAAATCACAAAACCTGCAAAGTACATCAAGCCGCCAATTCCACGAATCACATAATAAGGCACTAAAGCCAAAACGGTATCGATAAACTGATAACTTAGCACTCCATAGCTATCGGTATCTCTCCACATCATTCCTTGAGTGATTCCTGCAATCCACATACTTGAGAAATACAAAACAATTCCTATAGTCATCACCCAAAATTGCGCATCAATGAGCTTTTTGGAATAAATCTCTCTTTTAAAAATGCGTGGAACCATATGATAAGTCCCTGCGATAATCATAAAACCAACCCAACCAAGAGCCGCATCATGAACATGTCCAATAATCCAATCTGTAAAGTGAGCTAAAGCATTGACAGATTTAATTGATTGAATTGGGCCCTCTAAGGTTGTAAGCAAATAGAATGTCGAAGCTAGAACCATAAATTTAATAATTGGAGATTCTCTTAACTGATGCCACTGCCCCCTCATTGTTAGCAACATATTAATCCCTGTTCCCCAAGAAGGCAAAATCAAAATCACTGAAAATACAGATCCAAGAGTCTGCACCCAATCTGGAGTAGTCGAATAGATCAGATGATGTCCGCCTGCCCAAATATAAACAAACATCAATGCCCAAAACGAAAAAAGTGTGAGTTTATAAGAAAAGATAGGTTGCCCTGATTCTTTTGGGAGAAAATAATAAATCAAACCAATAATTCCTGCAGTAAAAACAAAGGCTACAGCATTATGTCCCCACCACCACTGAATCATCGCATCATTTGTGCCAGAATACAGAGAAATTGAGTGCCAAACACTACCAACCCCTGAGACAAAATAAGTAGGAATAGCAAGATTGTTAAAAATATAAAGTGTGGCAATTCCGATAAATGTCGCGATGAAATACCATAGGGAAACATAAATTGTTTTTTCGCGTCTAACTCCCATGCTCCCAAACAAACTCACACCCCAAAGCACCCAAGTAAGAACAACAAGCAAATCAATAGGCCAGATCAATTCAGCATATTCTTTAGATTGAGTAAAACCCCCAAGCAAAGTAATGACTGCTAAAAGCATTACCACAGAATAAGTTCCAAAATGAGCATAACCTACAAATCTTAAAAAAGGATGCTCTGCATAGGAGATCTTAAGCACCCTCTGCCCAAAATAATACCACCCTGCCCAAATCCCGCTGAGCGTAAAACCATAGATGATTCCATTGGTATGCAAAGGCCTTAAGCGGCCAAAAGTCCCATATTCACTTGCTAAATAATTTAAATCAGGGAAAGCCATCTGAAATGCAATCACAACCCCCATCAACAAGCCAACAATTCCAAAAAGCAAGGTCGTATAAACAAACAACTTAGCAATAGAATAATCATATTCAACGCTATTTTGCATAGATTCTCCTTTATCTAACAATGTAAAAACTCAAAGTGTTGATTATACCACTTATATAAAATAGGGCATCCTTTTTCAAGCTCTATGTGCCCTTGCTTAGGAAAAAATCGCTAGGAAATAAATGCCACAATCTTCTCCTCATCATCGCACTTTTTAGAAAGCAGATAAAAATAAAGTGCGATTCTTATGCGTTTTGGGACCTTATGCTTTCTTGCAAAATCTCTAAAGACTCTACTCATTCTTGCCTCAAGCTTAGGTGCAAGAAAAATCTTGCTCTCATTGCAATCAATAACAAGATGATTCACTTGGCATGAAAAACCACAGCGCACAATCTCTTGTCTCTGCTTAGCTGAAAGCAAATACCCTAGTTTTTTGCATTCCAAATCTAAAGCATACAAATCCTCTCTCTCTCCCCTCCTCTTAAAAGCTCTCACGGCCCCAAAATACTCAACTTGCACAGGAGGATAAAGAATCTCTTTTTCTTCTTGCAGATATTCAAAGCTTGCTCGAATAGTTTTAGAATTTTCCGCCAAAAATGAAGAAAGTTTTCGAACCCGATTGCGCAAAAAATTCTCATCTTGATTGCTCAAGTCTTCAAAAAAAGTGATATTCCTCTCTCTACAAAAATTATAAATCTCCTCCTTACTCACCCCCAAAAGCGGACGAAACACATCAAAATCTTGAAATCTCTCACAAAATGTAAAGCCCAAAAGCGTATTAAGCCCTGCTCCCTTTTGAAACTGCATCAAAAACCATTCAATCTTGTCATTGAGCTGATGCGCCAAGATCACCCCTCGATAATTTCTAGTTTTGAGAATCTCTCCAAAAAACTCATAGCGAATTTTTCTTGCACAAGCTTCGAAGTTTTTCTCTATCTTAGGTGCTTCAAGGATATAAATCTCCTTATGATGCAATCTTGCCAATTCTTGTGCGTAAGCTACTTCTTCCTTACTTTCTTCTCTCGTGCCATAATCCACAATCGCCAAGTCAAACTCAATCCCATAATCTAAAAGCAAAAAAAACAAAGCGCTACTATCAGCACCACCAGAAAAACCAAATAAAAATTTTTGCCCTCTTGGAAGCTCTAAAATCTGATGAATCAATCTCTTATCCCCTCCTGTTTTTGCAATTTTATCCACAAGAGCAGAATGAAGCAAAAAATCAATCCTACCTTCTTCTCTTCATCACCTCTTTCTCTTATTTCAAGATGGATTTCTGGCTAGAATCCATCATCGCAAAACTTTGAAATTTCCTTTTTGACAATAAGTAGAAAAAAAAATAAAAAATCAAGCTTTTTTGCTAAGATGTTTTGTCCATCAAGTTTATGGATAATCATTTTTAGACAATATTTTAATGAAAGGATTTTGATTATGACAGTTGCATTTCAAGGTCAAAGTGCCACTTTAAGCGGAGAAATCAAAAAGCTTGGGGATCTCGCTCCAGAGGTTACTCTAGTTGGTGAAGGACTTGCTGAAGTCAAGGTAGGTGGAGCGCAAGGAAAATTTCAAGTCATCAATATTGTTCCAAGTCTTGATACTGGAGTTTGCGCTATTCAAGCCAAAACTTTTAATCAAAAGGCTTCCTCTTTAAGCAATGCCACAGTATATGTCGTTTCCATAGATCTACCCTTTGCTCAAGGACGATTTTGCTCAACTGAGGGGATTAGCAACCTCAAAACACTTAGTGATTTTAGAGCCAAAGAATTTGGCAAAAAGTATGGCTTGCTCATCGCCGATGGCCCACTGCAAGGACTACTTACAAGAGCTGTAATCGTCGTCAATCCTGAAGGAAAAATCATCTATCAAGAAATTTGTACAGAAATCACCCAAGAGCCAAACTATGAGGCTCCACTTCAAGCAGTTAAATAAATAAAAATAGACGGGACTTGCTCAAAAGCAGTCCAGTCTAAAAACCAAAGAAAAACTAATCGATAGAACCAAACAATATCCTCAAGGCAAGAATTTATTCGAATGCTTCAATAGGGGTTGATTTTCCCCTAACTATTTTCTATAAAAGCCAATCGATTTAACTCAAAAAATTCGATGAAAAAGAGTGGAGGGTTAGAGTTTAAGAAATACAAGGAAAAAAGATAATTGGTGGAGCTGTGGGGGATCGAACCCCAGTCCAAAAACTAGACCCACAAAGACCTCTACATACTTAGTCGGAATTGAAGACTCTTAGATAAGGAAGCTCAATCCCCAAAAGCTTATCTCATCGCAGCCTATGATCTTAGCCTGTATCCCTAGGCATAATACAGAAGCAGCTAGCAGAAATGACGGCTAAGCAAACTAACTAGCATCACTTGCCCAACCGGCTCCAAAAAGCAGATAAGACTTACGCGACTTTTGCGTAAGCTGGAGCGTAATTTGCGTTATTTGCGTTTAATTTTAGGGTGGCAGGATTACGGAATGCCATCCGGTATGCAATCTAAGCGATCTAACTCCTGTCGAAAGCCAAATCAGCCCCAAAAGTGTCTAAAGATTGTATCAGAAAACTCAAAACCTTCTGCATATCCACAATTTTAAAAACTTTAATTGGATAAACAAGATTTGAATAACTCAAAAAATGATGGTCAAAAACCTCTTGAACTGAGATTCTAAGAGTTTTATCAAAATAGAGTTCTAATTCTTTGCACACTTTTGTTTTCAAAAATACAAAACTTAGTGTGGTCAAAGTTTTTCTCTAAAATTTTTGGATAAACCTTTAGCAAATTTTAAATTATAATAATCATTATCAAATTTTATAAAAAGGTTTATGTATGAAAAAACTTGCAATCATTGCATGCATTCAGGCTTTGGTTTTTGGCGCAGAGATTAATGTCTATTCTGCAAGACATTATGATGCTGATTTTGAAATCATTCGCAAATTTGAAGAACAAACAGGCATCAAGGTTAAATATACACAAGCAAAGGCTTCGGAATTGATCAA
>CAUWEE010000047.1:0-6721 GCA_963557095.1 uncultured Helicobacter sp.
CTACACAGTCAAGGCAGCTGGCCTGGCCTAAAAAAACACCGGGGGGGGGTTGGAGTGGGTTAGTGTTTGTAAATCAAGGCAGAACTTATGTTTGTTGACATAATGTATTTGCTTATGCTGAAGGCCTAGAAGCGATAGGCAAGCTCAGCATTGAGTCCTCTGACATCTGGACTAATAACACACTCCAAAGAGATGCCAAAATCTCTTATGGGAGTAAAGCTTGTACCAATCAGAAAATTGACAGGAAATTTTTCAAGCTCGACAGCATAGTTTGAGACCAAACCACCAGTAACTGCAGACAGATCCTTACCTTCAGTTGCACCAAAAAGCTCAACATATTGGACTCCAAAGTGAGCTGTCATCGTTCCGCCAAAGGAATATCCCATGCGAGGGGCAAGATACATAAAGGGTTTTTCGACAAAGCCTTTAACATTATTTTGCAAGTCATCCAGTTGCACATAGCCTCCAGCGATCATAAAGGAGGCAAAAAAGCCCTTGTAACCAATGGCAAGGTTCGTCCCACCAAGAGCAGCATAACCATCTAAGACATTTCTGATAGGTCCCATCAGATTCCCCACAGGCACAGGAATTGTGCTAATTGGTTGTGCATTAGCTAGAGAGTTTCCAAGTGTGCCTGTGATGTAGTCTTGAACTTTGATGGGTTGTTGGAGAGGGATTGCGATTGTTCTGATGTTTGTTTCTTGTTCCATATGCAAGTAGGTGATCCCTGCAAAGATTTGCATAAAAGGAAGTAGCCAGAGATCTGCTTTTACGCCTACTGCACTTGTGCTGGTTTTGACCATCCCATCTTGGATCGTCCATTCGTTCAGTCCCACAGGAAGAGCAGAATCGAGTGTTGAAAGGTTATTAAAAAAATCTTGACGATTTGTTTTTGCATCATTGTTTGGTTTTCCTTGCCACAAGAGTCCTTGCTGTTTGTTGAGTTTTCCACCAAAAAGTGTCGCATCACTTACTAAGGTTCCCATAATGCCTGAGTTATTAGCCTGAAGTTTGGTTAAAAGTGTATCAAGCTGACTACCAAGTTTGGTGCCGATGCTGGTAAGACCTGATCCAAGTTTGGCACGAAATTTTTTGATTTTGTATTGTTCCTGCGTGAATCCCCCGATGACTGAAACTCCGATAGGATTGGGCAAAGTGCCTGGTTTGATACTAAGCAGGGTTTGCAAAAAAGGAAGATAATGAGCGGTTTTTGGAATTGGGGTATCAATAAGGAATTTGCTCTCCTCGATTGGAACAGTCTCTCTTGGAACTGCAGCTTGTGCTTCTTTTTGTTTTATTTCGTCGAAAAAATCCACACTCTCTTTAGGCTTTTGTCCTTTTGTCTCTTGGGCAAAAAGTGGAATGCTTAACAATAATAGAGGGGCGAGTATTGCTTTAAACATTTAAATTCCTTTGTAATATGAATTTAGAGAACAAAATGGGGGATTCTATCTTGTTTCAGTCTAGAAAGTGTTTAATGGGGATTTTTTTGCTTTTGACGCCTAGGGCTTGAAGTTTCTCAAATCTTGATGCAAGATTGCCTTGTCCTTGAGTAAGCCTGTTTGAGAGCTGTTCTTTTGCTTTGTTTAGCCTTTCAAGATGAGTCTGCAGCTCATAAAATCCATCCAAAACGCCCAAAAATTTGTCATAAAGTTTCCCGATTTCATCAAAAGCTTTTTGAGCATTTTCGTTGCGTTTGATGTCAATCCAAGTGATATGGATTGTCTTGAGTGCCATAAATAGGGTGTGGGGAGTGGTGAGATAGATTTTTTTATGATAGGCATATTGGTAGAGGTTAGGATCAGCTTGCAGAGCAAGATCAAGAAGGTTTTGATAAGGGATAAAGAGAAGGACAAAGTCGTAAGTATTGGTATCAAATTCTTTATAGGGCTTTTTAGCGAGTTCGTCGATTCGGTTTTTGAGATTGTGAGCAAGTTCTGGGCAAAACTCTTGCTTTTCATTGTAGAGATCAAAGTCACTTGGTAGGCTGAATTTGGAATCAATGATGATGTTTTTGTTTTTTTCAAGATAGATAATGGCGTCTGGGATATAACGCGAGCCTTCAATCCTTAGATTTTCTTGGAGCTTGTATTGTTCGCCTTCGATCAAACCGCTTTGCTCCAATAATGTCTTGAGCTGAATTTCTCCAAAGTTTCCTCGAATTTTTTTGTCGCCTTTAAGAATCTGGGCAAGCTTGTCGGCGTTTTTGCCTACATTTTGGCTATGTTCAAACATATGTTTAAGACTAGTTTGGATGGAGGTTTCATTTTGTGTTAAACGCTCAGAGTAGTGCTTGACTTGCTCTTTGATTGGCGTGAAAATTTCATTCAGGAGTTTTTTGGAATCTTCATTGATGAGATTTTTATTTTGGGCGAGCAAGCTTTCTGTGTGAAGTTTGTTTTGAGCTTGAAATTCTTCTTTGAGGGAGGCAAGATTTTGGCTGTATTTTTCTTCAAGCTTTTCGATGTTTTTTGCATATTCGTTTTTGAGTTCTTCTTTTTGTGCAAGTAGGTTTTGTTTGGCTTCTTGAAGGAGCATTTCTTGTTGCGAGAGTTGAAATGTGCTAAGAGAGAGTTTTTCTTGTAGTGTTTTGAGCTTTTGGGCAAGATTTTTATTTTTCCAAAGTGTGACAAGAAGCAGGAGAGAAGAGATTGCTAAGCAGATGTAAGGTAGTAGAATTTCCATCATTTTCCCTTTGAATGTTTTGTGTGGATTTCTTGACATTATAGAAAAGAAGGGATGGTTTTGTAGCAGAAGTGATTGAGATTTAATGTTGGAATAATGGAGATACATTGTATGATTTTGAATTTAACTCAAAATTTTAAAAGTTGGGAGAGAAGATGCGATACATCAAGTTTTTCAAAGAATTAAACAATAAAGATGTTCCTATCGTTGGGGGCAAAAATGCAAGTATTGGAGAGATGTTTCAAGAATTGCTTCCTGTGGGGATTAAGGTTCCCAATGGATTTGCAATTACAAGTGATGCTTATTGGTATTTACTTGATAGTGCAGGAATTAGAAAAAAAATTGTTGAGCTTTTGGAAGGGGTAGATCCCGCAGAAATTGATGTATTGAAGGTTAGGGCTAAGCAAATTAGGGATTTGATTTTTACGACACCTTTGCCTCAGGATCTTAAAGATGAGATTTTGCAAGCCTATGAGCTTCTCTCCAAAGAATATAATATGCTTGAGGCAGATGTGGCAGTGCGAAGCTCTGCTACAGCTGAAGACTTACCTGATGCTTCTTTTGCTGGACAACAAGATACTTATTTGAGCGTAAAGGGACAGAGTGAGCTTATTCATTATGTCAAGTCTTGCTTTGCTTCCCTCTTTACTGATCGTGCGATTAGTTATCGTGCTTCAAGAGGCTTTGATCATTTTAAAGTGGCTTTGAGTGTGGGGGTGCAAAAAATGGTTAGAGCAGATAAGGGCAGTGCAGGGGTGATGTTTTCTATTGACACAGAGACGGGGTTTAAGAATGCAGTTTTAATCACTTCAAGTTGGGGGTTGGGGGAAAATGTCGTAGGGGGGACAGTCAATCCTGATGAATTTTATGTCTTTAAACCGACACTTTTAGAGGGGAAGCGGCCAATTATTAAGCGTCAGCTAGGCCACAAGCATCAAAAGATGGTTTATGCACCAAAGGGCAGCGCACATCCCACCAAAAACATTCCCACCACAGAAAAGGAATACCATTCTTTTTCCATAGATGATGAAGATATTTTGAAGCTTGCACGATATGCAATTCTTATTGAAGAACATTACAGCAAGGAAGCAGGAGAATATCGTCCCATGGATATGGAATGGGCCAAAGATGGGGAAAGTGGAGAGATATTTATCGTGCAAGCAAGACCCGAGACGGTGCAAAGCCAAGCAATGAAAAATGGAGGGGGACAAAGGCTTGAGAAATATCGCTTTAAAGGAGCAGTGCCAAAGTCGGAAATGGTTCTTAAGGGGATTGCCATCGGGGATAAAATCGGTAGCGGTAAGGTTAGAATCATCAATGATATCGAGCATATGGGATCATTTAAGGAAGGGGAAATCCTTGTTACAGACAATACTGATCCTGATTGGGAGCCTGCGATGAAAAAGGCAGCAGCAGTGATTACTAATCGTGGGGGGAGGACTTGCCATGCAGCGATTGTGGCTAGAGAGATTGGGGTGCCAACTATTGTTGGGGCTTTAGGTGCGACAGAGAGGCTTTATAATGGAATGGAAGTTACAATTTCTTGTGCAGAAGGGGAGGAGGGTTATATCTATGATGGAATTCATCCTTTTGAGGTGGAGGTGATTGAGCTTTCAGATTTTGAACAGCCAAAGACAAAAATTTATCTCAATATTGGAAATCCAGAAAAGGCTTTTGATTTTGCAAGATTCCCAAACAATGGCGTGGGTCTTGCAAGGATGGAGATGATTATCCTCAATCAAATCAAAGCCCATCCTCTAGCACTCGTTGATTTGCAAAACAAAAAAGAAGTGCGCTGTGCTGATGAGATTGCAAAACTTATCAGTGGCTATGATAGCCCCAAAGACTTTTTTATCCAAAAGATTGCTGAGGGCATGGGGATGATTGCTTCAGCCTTCTATCCTAATCCTGTGATTGTGCGCACTAGTGATTTTAAGTCCAATGAATATCGAGGGATGCTTAATGGGGAAGAATATGAGCCAAGAGAAGAAAATCCAATGCTTGGTTATCGAGGGGCGAGTCGTTATTATTACGAAGAATAAAGCAGTGCCGTTGAATGGGAATGTCAGGCGCTAGCAATGGTGCGCGATGAGATGGGGCTAACAAACTTAAAAGTTATGATTCCTTTTTTGCGCACTCCAGAAGAGGGGAAAAAGGTGCTTGAGATTATGCGTCGCAATGGTTTAGAGCAGGGCAAAAATGGACTTGAGGTTTATGTGATGTGCGAGTTGCCTGTAAATGTAATTTTGGCAGATGAGTTTTTGAATCTCTTTGATGGTTTCTCTATCGGCTCCAATGATCTTACTCAGCTTACTCTTGGTGTAGATCGTGATGGGGAGCTTGTCAGTCATATTTTTGATGAGCGCAATCCTGCAATGCTTGAGATGTTTAAGCGAGCGATTGAGGCTTGTAAAAGACGCGGAAAATATTGTGGAATTTGCGGACAAGCACCTAGTGATTATCCAGAGATTGCAGAGTTTTTAGTCAAAGAGGGTATTACTTCTATTTCTCTTAATCCTGATTCTGTGCTTGGCACTTGGGAGAGAATTTTGAAACTTGAAAAAACACTTTAAGGGGTTTTTGTGAAGAAATATAATGTTGCCGTTGTAGGTGCAAGTGGGGCTGTGGGTGAGGAGATTTTTAGAGTTTTGGAAGAAGAGCGTTTTCCTATCGATAAGCTCATTCCTCTAGCAAGTGCAAGGAGTGTAGGGAGACATATTGAGGCATTTGATAGAGAATGGGCTATCCAAGAGCTTACTTGCGATGTCTTTGCTCAAGAAAAGGTGGAGATCGCCTTTTTTTCAGCAGGAGGGAGTGTGAGTGCGGAATTTGCCTCAAGTGCAGTGAGAGCAGGGGCTGTAGTGATTGATAATACAAGTTACTTCAGAATGCAAGAAGATGTCCCTCTTGTTGTGCCAGAAGTTAATTCAGAGGATATTGGGGAATGGAAGAAAAGCGGAATTATTGCAAATCCTAATTGCTCTACGATTCAAATGGTGCAAGTTCTGGATCCCTTGCATCAAGTTTTTGAGATCGAGCGCGTAGATGTTAGCACTTATCAGGCGGTGAGTGGAGCAGGAAAAAGGGGGATGGAGGAGCTTGTAGATCAGATGAGACGCTTTTTTGCTTTTGAGCTTGATTCTTGTGAAGCAGGGGCTTTTCCTCATCGAATTGCCCTTAATCTTATTCCCCATATTGATGTTTTTACAGATAATGGCTACACAAAAGAGGAAATGAAAATGATTAATGAGAGCCAAAAGATTATGCATTGCTCTTTTCCTATTAGTGCGACTTGTGTGCGTGTCCCCGTGCTTAGAAGCCATAGCGAGAGTATTAGTATAAGATTTAAGAATGAGGTGAATCTTAAAAAGGCTAGAGAGGTTTTGGAGGGAGCTGAGAATGTGATCTTGCTTGATGATGTGAGTGAAAATCTCTATCCAATGCCTTCCATTGCAACAGATACAAATCAAACTTATGTGGGCAGAGTGAGAGTAGATTGCTCTGATAAGCACATCTTGCACCTTTGGTGTGTGGCAGATCAGTTGCGCGTGGGGGCAGCGACAAATGCAGTGCGCATTGCGCAAAAGTGGATTGAGATGGAGGCTAGATCATGAGATTTTTGCATGCCTTTTTTGCTCAGATTTTATGGAATTCAAGGTTGTTTATTATCTTTGCTGTGATTTTGTCAATGGTGGGTTCGATTTTGCTATTTTTGGTAGCAAGTGTAGATATTGTAAAGGTTGTAGGTGCGACATATCAATACTATCAAGGAGCTTTGGGAGAAGGGGCAGATATTCATAATATCTTGCTCAATACCATCATTATGGCAATTGATCTCTATTTAATTGCTGTGGTGTTGTTGATTTTTTCTTTTGGACTTTATGAGCTTTTTATTGCCAAGATTGAAATCAAAGATGAGCATAGTTCCAAAGTGCTTGAGATTCATACTCTAGATCAACTCAAAGACAAGCTTGCAAAAGTGATTGTAATGGCGCTTATTGTGGCCTTTTTTTCAAAGGTGCTCAATATGGGAATG
>CAUWEE010000048.1:0-6612 GCA_963557095.1 uncultured Helicobacter sp.
ACTCGCTCACTTGCTTGAGACCAGCGAGGATGGGAAACTTCGGGATTAACATTGGCATAAAATCCATATTCTTTTGGGTTTTGCTTCTCCCAAGTCGAAAGAGGACGCCTACTCACAAGCTCAATTTTGGCAATGGATTTGATGTATTTAAACCCATACTTCCAGGGCACAACAAGGCGGATAGGAGCTCCATTTTGCGGCAGAAGAGTTTTACCATACATTCCCACTGCCAAAAGAGTGAGAGGATGTTCTGCCTCATCAAGTCTCAAACCTTCTACATAAGGAAATTCAATAGAGGGGAAAAAAGACCTTTGAGCAGGAAAAATAGAGGGGTCATAAAGAGTTGTGAATTTGACATATTTTGCTTTTGTAGTAGGCTTAACCAAAGCAAGAAGTTCTCTAAGCTCAAAGCCAATCCAAGGAATTACCATACTCCAAGCCTCAACGCATCTTAAGCGATAGACTCTTTCTTGGAGCTTGACTTGTTTAAGCAAATCACTAAGTTCGATTGTCATTGGCTTCTCCACCTCACCATTGATTTGAATCTTCCACGATGAGGGTTTGAAGTTTTTAGAGTTTGCCTTAGGATCGTCTTTGCCAAATCCAAACTCATAAAAGTTGTTATAACTTGTCGCATAATCTTCTTTGGTTGGCTTAAGAGCAGAGGATTGAGCTAGATAATCAAGAGGAGTGCCAAAAGAAGTCTCCGCCATCAAAGCATCGATCATCCAAGGCGAAATAGCTGCGCCAATTCCAAGCTTCATAAATTTTCTGCGTTTTAAAAACAGTTCTTCAGGCGTAATCATGCTTTGTCTCCATTAAGATTTTTATCACCCTAACTAAACAAATCAAATCAAAGATAACAAACACTCTGCCCTCAAAAAATTAGAGAAACTTCATTCTATATACAATCACACTTCCTTCTTGATCTGCCTTCAGTGAAAAAAAGTCTCCCATTGCTTCATTTAGTGTCCCCATCGCCCAGCTTTTAAGTCTCAAAGAAGAAAGTGGGTATTTGAGATCCTCTGAAGTGAGTGCAACATTTGGATCAAGACAAAAAAGTGAGATCTGCTCCCCCTTCTGACTTGGAAGCCTACAAGGCAAAGAATGTGCTTCAAACTCTCCAAAATCACTCTTAATGACAATCCTCTTACATTGTGCAAAAAACTCTGCTAGAAGCGCGATATTGGCAATACTGTGATCTTCTCTCTTGCCCGTCGCACCCAAAATAACAAACTCATCAAAACCTAAAGAAAGGCAGTGATAGAAGGCTTTGGAGAGATCATTGCTTTCTTGCTCTTTGATATGAATGACTTTTTGGGAGTATTTGTCCCTAAGCCTTGCTGGGATACTATCCAAATCACCCACAATCACGCTAGGCTCTATACCTAGATTTTCAAGATGATGCACAGCCCCATCACAAACTGCTAGAAATTTAGCTTGCTTTAATTCATCCAAAAGTGCAGAGTCTGTCGGGAAAAGGCCATTGGCTAAAATCACGGCTTTCATTCTTGTCTCCTTTCTGCTTCTTGCAATCTATATTCTTTGCTCCACAACCACCAATAATAAATCCCTATTCCTAAAAATACAATCATATTGAGAAATTGAGCAATAGCCTCTGGGCTGCGCTCTTGCCAAATCACCCAAAAAATCCAAATATAAATGAGATTTGCCAAAGTGACTAGAGCGTAGTTTTGAACATAGCGTTTCACTTGCAAATAAAAGGCAATGAGCTGAAGAACCACGGTGAGAGCATTGAGATAGCTAAACTCTCCCTTGAATGCCTCAAGCACAAAGCCATAAATCAAAGAAAGCACAGCCACAAAGAGCAAAATCCCAAAAAAAGCAGGGAGAGGTAGAGAGCGGATAAGCACTCTGTTTTGCTTTGCATTTTGATTCTCTTTCCACAACACAATGCCCAAGATATTGATAGGCAGATAGAAGAGATTAAGCATCACATCTCCATACAGACCTACACCATAGGAAAGATAGATGTAAAGCAGACTATAGGCTATGCCAAAGTAAAAACAGATCAGTTTGCCCACTCCAGCAAAAAAGGCATACAAAATCCCCAGAATCGCCACCAAAAGCCAAAGCCCTTGAGAGCCTCCAAGATAACTTAGTGTCGCCACAGAACCACAAACACAAAACAAAAGCAGATAAAACACAAGAGAGAGATCTCCAAGCTGGAGCTTTAAGAATTGCAACATTTTCTTCCTTTCGCGAGCATTACCTCAACAAGTTATATGGGTCTAATCTCAGCCTAGGACTTCCTAAGCACCCCTAAAAATGAATATCATTTTATTCTAAGTTTCCCAAAAGAGACTTAGCCATTTTGCAACAAAGCCCAAAAACAAAGGCTCTCATCCTCGCAATTCATTTAAAATCATCTCCACACTTTTACCTTCCCCATAGATAAAAGGAGGGAATGACTCAAAGCTAAGAGAAGAAAAAGCCTCATCCACGCCCCTCTTTCCAAGCAGCTCACAAGCTCCACACTCCACAAGCTCCACCCACTCACTCACTTCTCGCAAAACAAGAGATTTCTTATTTGCAAAATAAGCCTCCTTTTGCAAGCCTCCACTATCTGTAAAAACCATCAAACACTGTGATAAAAGCCAAAGATTCTGCAAATACCCTTGAGGAGGAAGCAAAATAATCGAAGGGGGGATTATAAGCCCAAAATCCTCTATTCTTTGCTTTGTTCGTGGATGCAAAGGCAAAACAACTGGTATCTTCTGTGAAACCTTGATTAAACCTTCAAGCAAAAAAGACAATCTCTCTTTGGAATCCGCATTGCTCTGTCGGTGAAGTGTGCAGAGAATAAATTCCTTAGGAAGGGAAATAGAAGGTTTCTTTGCCAAAGGAAGAAAATGCAAAAACCCCTCTAGCATCACATCTCCACTAACAATAATCTTGCCTTGCACATTTTCTCTTTGCAAATTATTTAGTGCCCCTTTAGTTGGAGCAAATAGAAGAGAGGAGAGCTGATCACAAATCAAGCGATTCCTCTCCTCTGGCATTTGCAAATCCCCGCTTCTAAGTCCTGCTTCGATATGCACCAAAGGGATTTGAAACTCTTGAGCAAAGAGACTTCCTGCAAGTGTGGAAGTCGTATCTCCATAAACCAAAACATAATCAAAGTTTTCTCTAGCTAAATTAGCCTGCATTCCCTCCAGCATTTTTCCTAGCTGAATAAGGGGAGGAGCGCTTGGAATGTGAAGCTCAATCTGTGGAGGCTCGATTCCTAGCTCTTCGAAAAACACTTGACTCATCAAGGGGTCAAAATGCTGTCCTGTATGCAACAAAAGCTCTTCAATTCCAAAGTCGCGCAAACCCCTCTGCACAATGGCGTGTTTGATAAATTGAGGTCTTGCACCAAGAATAGTTAAGATCCTCACACTTCATCCTCATCACATTTTTGACAAACGCCCTTGATTAGAATACTCTTCACCCTTCCCTTGATTGTAGGCATCATTTGAATATTCTCAAACTTATGACAAACCTCACAAACAAAATAAGCTCTCGCACGATCAGCAAGTTCATAAAAACCCTTTCGATTCATCTCACTGCGTATCACAATCCCCTCTTTTTCAAAAAGCTCCATATTTCGATAAAAAGTCGTCTTGTTTGCCTCTAGTTGAAAAGATTCAAAACTTAGGGGAATATCAGAGCTTGAGAGGATTTCAAGAATTTGGATTCTTAAATCACTCGCGGCGATATTATGATCCTTTAGGAGTTTAAGCACATTCATTTTGACCTTTTTGCTTGAGATTTTATCACTTCTACATCAAAAAATTCTTTATGCAACTTAGTTGCATCTGATAAAATAGCGCTTCATGATCAAAGATTACTCTTAAACAAAAAGGGAAATTATGAAAAAAATAGGATTGTTATTTTTCACATTTTTAGCCTATCTTTCGGCAAAGCCTGTGATTTCGGTCAGCATTCCTCCTCAAGCCTATTTTCTTAAGCAAATTGCAGGAGATAGCCTTGAAATCAATGTGCTTATTCCCCAAGAGAGCGATCCGCACGCTTTTGAATTCAAACCTCAAACCCTACTCAAACTCCAAAAAAGCGATCTTTATCTTACGATGGGTTTAGAGTTTGAAGAAATTTGGCTTCCTAAACTACGCGACAATCTTCCCAATACCAAAATTCTTCCTATCACCGATAAAATCCCTTTCTTGCAATCCCACTCTTTAGAAGTTAAGTATGAGCACCATGAAAAGCATCATCATCACGACGAGCATGATCCCCATATTTGGCTTAGTCCCCCACTTGTCAAGATTCTTGCACAAAACATCGCTACCATCTTAATCCAGCACTATCCAAAGCACGCTGAGCTTTACAAAACAAATCTTGCACACTTTCTTACTCAAATCGAGAGCTTGCACCAAAACATTCTCTCCAAACTCCACACTCTTAAAAAGCGCTCTTTTCTTAGCTACCACCCCGCTTGGGGATATTTTGCCCAAAGTTATCGGCTTAGAGAACTCTCAATCGAAACAGAAGGAAAAGAGCCAACACCCCAAAGATTAAAACACATCTTGGAAAGCGCGCAAAAAGAAAAGATTGGAATCATTTTTGTCCCAAATCAATCCCTAATCCAAAATGCAAAAGCCCTGACCAAAATGCTCAAAGCAAAAATCTGGATAGCCAATCCTTTGGCTTATGAATGGGAAAAAGAACTCTTGCATTTTACTCAAGGGCTTTTGGAAGAATGATTGAGATCAAAAATCTATGCTTCTCCTATGGAAATGAGGAGGTTCTAAGCCATATCAATCTTGACTATGAATCTTCCTCATTTTTAGGAATCACTGGAAACAACGGCGGGGGAAAATCCACCCTACTTAAAATCATCTTAGGGCTCATTGATTGCAAAGAGGGGATTACACGCAAGATCGCTCTCTCCCAAATCGGCTATGTTCCACAACATATCTCAAGTAATCCAAACTTCCCCATCCGCGTGTTTGATCTTGTTTTAATGGGACGAACAAGATCTTTTGGTTTTTATAACAAAGAAGATCGCACAAAAACACAAGAAGCTCTACAGAAACTCAACATCAGCCATCTTGCAGAGCTTAAGTTTGACTGCTTAAGCGGAGGACAGAAGCAAAAAGTTCTTATTGCAAGGGCTTTATGCTCAGATTCTAAACTGCTCATCCTTGATGAACCCACAGCCCACATCGACGCAGACTCAAGGCTTGAAATCTTTGAGCTCCTATCTACATTGCATAAAAATGGGATTGGGATCATCGTCGTCTGCCACGATTTGGAGCTTTTGCTCTCCTATGCTAATCAAATCGCCTATCTGCAAACAAAACTTTCTCTTTTTGCAATCCCTAGTCAAAGAGATAAGCTCTTAGAGCGCTTTGCTTGCAAGCATCATCTCAAAGGAAATTGCAATGTTTGAAGAATTACTCAAACTCCTACAAATGCCCTTTGCCTTAAACGCTCTTTTTGCAATCCTACCCCTAAGCATCCTCTGTGGCATTCTTGGCTCTCTCATTATCGCCAATCGCCTCTCCTATGTCGCTGGAGGATTGACTCATGGAGCTTATGGTGGCATTGGGATTGGGATCTACTTTGCTTTGCCTATTTTGCTTAGCACTCTAGTCTTTAATCTTGCTCTAGCTCTTCTTATGGCATATCTTATTCGACACTATAAGCATTCAAGCGATAATTTCATCGGAGCGATTTGGGCCTTTGGAATGGCTCTAGGAATCTTACTCATTGACTTATCTGCAGGTTACAAGGCAGATTTAATGGGCTATCTTTTTGGAAATATCTTAGTCCTTTCAGAGTTCAATCTTTGGCTTCTTGGCCTCCTCGCTCTTGTATTTTCAAGCATTATTTTCTTGTTCTACCCACAGATTCACGCCCTTAGCTATGATGAAGATTTTGCTAAACTCAGAGGAGTGCAGAGTGAGAAAATTTTTTATCTCCTTATTGTAATGATCTCAATGTGTGTTGTTGTAAGTATGCAAGCAGTAGGGCTAATCCTTGTCATTGCGCTTTTAAGTATTTCTACTTTCATTGCACAATATCTCAGCAAAACCCTTAGACAAATGATGCTTTTTTCTATCTTTTTCAATCTGATTTTTTGCTTTTTGGGACTAATCCTTAGCTTTTATTTTGATCTCTCAAGTGGAGCAAGCATTATCTTTGTAAGCATTCTAGGCTTTATCGTATTTTTGGGATCAAGATTCTTTTTAAAAATCTAAGAGCAAGAAACAAATAAGGATAATCTCGAAGCAAAAGAAGCTTCCAAGTCCGATACTTAAATTTTCTAAGCCTATCTTGATATTTTTTTCTATCTTTAAGTTTAAAACAAGCCTCATAAGCCATAGGAAGATAAAAATAAGAAATATGAGTATTGAGCAAATCCCTGTGTGTAGGAAATTTTTCCATTTCTTCAATTGTTCTTATCCAGCTCCTAAGATCAAGGATCTTGCGCTCTTGTGTGATTTGTTTTGGACGCGTGATGCTATTGAGGCTACTTACCTGTGCGTAAAAGTATTGACTTGCAATCATCACTCTCTTTGCCTGCAAAAATAAAAAAGTCCCAAAGCAATGATCCTCATAAATGATTTGTGGGATGAAGTGAAA
>CAUWEE010000049.1:0-6565 GCA_963557095.1 uncultured Helicobacter sp.
GAGTCGGATGTAGATCCCTCTCTCCTGTGCTTTTTTTGCTATTTCATCAAACATAATATCTACAATCTTTACAATCCCTTGCAAATCTAGAGGGTTGAAGATCACAATATCATCAAGTCGATTTAAAAATTCGGGTTTAAAGTAAGCCTTTAGACTTTCTTGCACTGCCTTTTCCCTTTGTGCCTTATCGCTCATTTCTATGATCTTATCGCTTCCAATATTGCTTGTGAGGATGATGATGGTATTGCGAAAATCCACGACGATGCCTTTATTGTCTGTTAAGCGCCCATCATCAAGCACTTGGAGCAGGAGATTGAAAACATCAGGATGGGCTTTTTCGATCTCATCAAAGAGAACGACGCTATAAGGTTTGCGTCGCACAGCTTCTGTAAGCTGCCCCCCTTCCTCATATCCTACATAGCCAGGAGCCGCACCGATGAGCCGAGAGATAGAGTGTTTTTCCATATATTCACTCATATCGATTCGAATAAGATTTTTTTCGCTATCAAAGAGAAATTTTGCTAGAGATTTGGCACTCTGAGTTTTCCCCACGCCCGTGCTTCCCAAGAAGAGAAAGCTGCCAATTGGGCGATTGCTCTCACTTAGTCCAGCTTTGTTGCGTTTGATGACTCTTGAGATGGCTTTGATGGCTTCTTCTTGTCCAACCACACTTTTTTCTAACTCTTCTTCAACGCCAAGCACTTTTTCCTTCTCGCTTTGAAGCATCTTCTGCACAGGGATTCCGCTCCAGCGACTAACAATCCCTGCGATGATTTCTTCATTTACAGCATTTTTAAGCAGTGTTCCATTTTCTTGCATTGCCTTCCATTTTTGATCTAAGGTTTTGAGTTTTTCTTCATTTTGGGGGATTTTGCTGTATTCAATTTCAGCGACTTTTCCCAAGTCTCCATTGCGTTTGAGGATTTCAGCCTCACGACGCAAGGATTCGTTTTGAGTTTTTAGATCCGCAATTTCTTTGAAAACTTGCTTTTCATTTTCAAACTGCGCTTCAAGTGAAGTTTTTTTCTCTTGTGCGTTGCTTAACTCCTTTTCCACTTCATTTAGGCGTGTGAGGTTTTTTTCATTTTCTTCCATTTTGAGGGCTTGCTTTTCGACTTCAAGTGCGACAATTGTGCGTTTGATTTTGCTAAGTTCGTGGGGCTCAGATTCGATTTGCATTTTGAGCTCCGCTGCCCCTTCATCGATGAGATCAATGGCTTTATCAGGGAGGAAGCGATTGGCGATATAGCGATCAGAGAGTTTGACTGCAGAAATGAGTGCAGAATCTGTGATGCTCACATTGTGGTGAGATTCAAGATTTTCTTTGATCCCTCTTAAGATTTGCAATGCCTCATTGATACTTGGTTCGGCGACATCGATAGGTTGAAAGCGTCTTGTAAGAGCAGCATCTTTTTCAAAATATTTGCGATATTCCTTAAGAGTTGTTGCTCCAATTGTATGAAGTTCTCCTCTTGCAAGAGCAGGTTTGAGGATATTTGCTGCATCCATACTACCCTCACTTGCTCCAGCCCCGACAATAGTGTGAATCTCATCAATGAAGAGGATGATATTTCCTGCATTTTTGACTTCATCAATCACGCTTTTGAGTCGTTCTTCAAATTCCCCGCGATATTTTGCCCCCGCAATGAGTGCGCTCATATCAAGGGCGATGAGTTTTTTGTTTTGTAGGCTTGTAGGGACTTCTTTGGAAACGATTTTCTGAGCCAAGCCTTCTACAACTGCAGTTTTTCCTACACCTGGTTCGCCAAGTAAAATAGGATTGTTTTTGGTTTTTCGAATAAGGATTTGCATCATTCTTTGAATCTCTTCATCTCTTCCAATCACGGGATCAAGAGTATTTTCTAGTGCTTTTTGTGTGAGATCGATGCCATATTTTTTCAAAGATTCCATTGTATCTTCAGCATTTTGGCTCTCTACTTTTGTATTTCCTCGCATTTTGCTAAGACTTTGTTTGAGTTCAAATAAATCTAGATATTGCTCAAAAAGAGCTTTGATCTCATCATGATTGAGTGAGTTTAGGATAAAGGTATCTGTTGCAAGATACTGATCTCCATTTTTGATCGCCGCTCCAAGTGCAAGTTCAAGCGTATGAAGCAAATCTTTGCTAAGCTGGAGATTGCCTTTATCTACATTGGAGGATTTGGGGAGAGCATTGACCTTGCTTTTTAGTTCAAGCTCTAGGGCAGTCTTGTCAAATGCGATTTGATTGAGGGCTTGATTGAGAATAGATTGTGAATTGGTAAGCATGGCCCAATAAAGATGCAAAATAGAAACTTCTTGATTTTTGGAATGCAGGGCAAGGGAGGCTGCGGAATTAAGTGTGTCTTGGAGTGGAGTAGTCATTTTTTCTAAGATATTCATAGAGTATCCTTTTTATCAGTTTGGATTATTGAGTGCTCGAAATTGAAAACTCTAATAATTTGGGCATTATATAACTTTAGTCATTTAATATAAAGTTTTTTATATTTACTTTGCTAAAAGACATGAGTTTGGAGTTTGTGCTTTGGAAATATTCTAAAACTAAAGATCAATAGATTAATGCTAATCAAATCTTGTAAAATTGTGGGAAACCTAGGTATTGGAGTAGCTATGCAAGACTTGAGTTTTGGGATTATTATTCCTATTTATAATGTTGAAAAATACTTGGCTCAATGTTTAGAATCAACGATTAAGCAAAGTTATCAAAATTTGCAGATTGTTTGTATCGATGATGGTTCGACTGATGAGAGTTTTAAAATTGCTTATGAGTATTTTTTGAAAGATCGCAGAGTTTCTCTTATCCGCAAAACAAATGGGGGTCTAAGTCAGGCACGCAATTGCGGTTTGGACTATTTGATGTCACAAAATCATTTTAAAAATCAAACTTGTGATTCACCCTTAATGTCTGTTTTGGACTCTGCCCCCCCCCCCTCCTATGTAGCAGGGGATTATCAGGTTTATTGTCATGGACTTCCTTTTTGCCCAGACTATATCCATTTCTTAGATAGCGATGATTATTTGGAGCTTGATTGTATTGAGGAGTGTGCAAGGTTTTTAACTCAATATCCTCAAATTGAGATTCTTTGGCACGATTATTACTTGTTTGATGAGAGAAAGAAGCTTTATCAAAGGGTTAGGCATATTCCTTTCCAAGATAAGTTAAATTCAGCAATAACTTTAGAAGAGATGCTTCTATCTATGCGAACAAAGCATTTTAATTTTGGCTGGCATGGAACTTTCAGAAGCTATTTGCTTTCAAATTTGCGTTTCATTGAGGGGATAGAGTATGAAGATGTATCCTTTGCCTTTATGCTTTTTGTCAATGCCTCTTGGGTGGGGATCTTGGATAAGCAGCTCTTGTGCTATCGCATTAGAGAGGGGTCAATCTGCAATCCGCTTAAACAAGATTCTTATCCAGCTTATATGTCGGATTTGAAGGGTATTTTCAAAAAATTCAATCAAGCAAAGTTTTATAATTTTTTCTATTCAGATTGTCTCAATATTTTAAAAGTTGATAGCTATCTTACTCATTTTGAAGAAGAAAAAACAAGCGCTGTTGCCTATCTTAGGAAGCTTTTGAGGTGGAGAGTGCTTTGGCATTTGAGTGTCAAGAAGCATAGGATTAAAAAAGATCCAAGAAATGCTCTTGTCTTATATCAAGAGATTGAGAGGCGTGGCTATAAGATTTCTTTGTTTGAGATGATGAGTTGCAGAATCCTAAATTTGGTGATTAATATTTTAAATCCCATTAGAAAACTTGTTTTTTTGCTGCGCTCAAAATTAAAAAGATAAAGTGATACAATAAACCCTTTGTTTTTAAGATTTCAAAGTTAAAGAAGGTTGCGCTGTGAGGAAGTATTCGTTTTTTTTAAAATTTTTTATTGTTTTGGCTTTGCTTGTCGGTTTGACCTATGGAGCAGAAGCAAAAAAGTCAGAACAATCCCAAAATCGCCTTGAGCCTTATAAGAAGCTTAGAAAGGTGATTAATCTTGTTGAAAATCATTATGTTGATGAAGTGAAAATCGATGAAATTGTTGATAAGGCAATTGAGGGACTTTTGGCAAATCTTGACGCACACTCTGCGTATTTAAGTGAAAAGAAATTCAAGGATTTAAAAACACAAACTGAGGGAGAGTTTGGAGGAATTGGAATCACACTTGGAATGAGAGATAATGCTTTGACTGTAATTGCTCCACTTGATGATTCACCTGCATATAAAGTGGGAATTAAATCTGGAGATGTGATTTTAAAAATCAATGATAAAAGCACGCTAAATATGAGTATTGATGATGCGGTGAATTTGATGCGAGGAAAAAAGGGCACAAGTTTGAAGCTCACGATTTATCGTAAGGGAGAAAATAAGCCTCTAGTCTTTGATCTTAAGCGAGATATTATCAAGGTTGATTCTGTGGTGGGATACAAGATTGAGGGGACTGACTTTTATTATATTCGTGTAAGCTCCTTTGATAAAAATGTTTCAAGCAGTGTTGAGAGGCTTCTTAAGAAAGCAGGAAAGCTTCAAGGCATTGTTCTAGATTTGAGAAATAATCCTGGAGGATTGCTTAATCAGGCAGTTGAACTATCAGAGCTTTTTATTAAAAGCGGCTTAATTGTTTCGCAAAAAGGAAGAACAAAAGAAGATAGCACAAGTTTTAGTGTTAATGGTAAGGCTCCTTATGCGGAGATCCCAATGGTGGTGCTTATCAATGGGGGTAGTGCGAGTGCAAGCGAGATCGTTGCAGGGGCAATGCAAGATCATAAAAGAGCTGTGCTTGTGGGTGAGGAGAGCTTTGGCAAGGGGAGTGTGCAAGTTGTTATTCCCCTTGGGAAGACAGATGGTTTGAAGCTCACAACAGCTAAATATTATCTTCCTAGTGGAAGGACGATTCAGGCCGTAGGGATTAAGCCTGATATTGTAGCTTCTTATGGGGCAGTGCCACAGGGGGACAAATTGGGGTTTGAAATCAAAGAGGCTGATTTGCGAAAACATTTGGAAAGTGAGCTTGAAAAATTAGATGAGCAAGATCCAAAAAACACCAAAAAAGCCAAGCCCAAAGAAGAAAAAAAAGAAAAGACAATCACCCTAGAAATGATCAATAAGGATAATCAACTCAAAATTGGTATTGATGTTCTAAAAGCGTGGAATGTTGTCTCAAAAGGGGAGAAGCAGACTGCACGAGAAGAAAAAAAGAATTAGGATAATGAGATCATCTTTTCTATTCCTTATTTTGTGCCTTTTTTCTTTTGCATTGGAAAAATCAAAAATTGTTTATTTGCGTTTGCTCTCTTCTCCAGGTGAGCAAAGGGAGCTTTATGTTGGAGAAAAGATTGAAGTCAAATATAGTCTTTTGCTTTTTTCAGATGCTTCCTTGCTTGATGTCGAGTTTATTCCTAATGCCAACAAGAAACTTGCTGATGGGGTTGAGCTTTTAAATCCAAATTCAGAATGGGTTAAGCAAAAAGATGAGAGTTATGAGAATACCCTGATTTATAAGATCAAGGCCCCAAACTTTGCTCTGCCCACTCTTAAGATTATGGCTATTTCTCAGGATGGAAGCTATGTGGATAGCGATAAGGTTAAGGGAAAAAAGTTTGAAGCTATTGCCTTGGATAATGAGAAGTATTCTTCTGTCTTGGGGAAAAGTATGAAGATTTCTGGAGTGAGGTCGAAAAAATATGATGAGTGGAGCAATATTATAATTTTTGATCTTGAAGTTGAAGATGGAAATCTAGAAGATTTTAAACTCAAGGGGATTGAAAAACAGGGATTCAATGGGGAAATTGTGAGAGATGAGTCTATCTTGAAGGCTGTATATTATGCTGTAATCCCCTCTTATCTCAAAAATCTTCATTTTACTTTTTTTAATCTTAAAACCCTAGGCTATGAAGAGAAAGTTTTGCCCATAGAGATTAAAGATGATCGTGTGAGCACTCAAGCAGATTTGGTTCCTAAGAATAATTTTTTGATTTTTAGCAACATCGCTCTAGTTTGTTTGATTTTAAGTTTGATTATATTGGGGTTTTTGTATCGTAAAAAAAGTCGGGTTTTCTTTCTTTGTATGGGGATTGCAAGTGCTTTGTTCCTCTTTTTGCTTTATCGTTTTTTAATTCTTCAAGAGGTTAAACTAAAAATTGGGACTTTGATCACAATTTTGCCTACGCAAAACTCCACAATTATGCAGAAGGTTCAAGCTCCATTTTCTGCTGAAGTTGTGGGGGAACATAAGGGATACTACAAAATTAAATTCGAAAACTCTAAGATTGGATGGGTGAAAAAAAATGATTGCCAATAAGTTCAAAAGAAAAATTAAAGGAATGGTTGCGACATTGAGTATCGCAATTGGCTTGGCTTTGATTATGTTAGGAATTAAGTTTTCTGAGAAAAAAAATAATGCAAGATTTTCTCGCACTTGGTGTCGCATATTTTTTCCCTTCAATCATCTTGAGTTGGAAATCTATGGAGCATTTGATGAGAGTGCGCAGATGCTTATGATCAATCACCAATCTGCTGCAGACATTATTTTTTTAGAAGGACTCCATCCGCAAAATCTGTGTTGGATTGCCA
>CAUWEE010000050.1:0-6547 GCA_963557095.1 uncultured Helicobacter sp.
GGCAAAACGATCTACCAAATCCCTCCACAAAGGGAGCTTACCAAGCCTCAACCACTGCTTTTTGGGAAGATTATTTTGTAAAAATCTAGAAGAATCACCACTTGCGAGAAGAATTATTGTTGTTTCTTTTTGTAATTGAGATAAGGCACTCATCAATCATCCTCAAACTCTAGCTGTCAAGACTTAAGATTTTATGATTAAATTCTGCTTAATTTTACAAGAAAAATCGATATAAGGTCATTTCAAAAATATGAAAACACAAAGGAGATAACTCATGCAAAAAGAGCAAATTTTAAATGCACTCAAGGAAGTGAAATATCCAAATTTTGACAAAGATATTGTAAGTTTTAATTTTGTAAAAAACATTTCACTTGAAGGCAAAAGCCCAACAATTCTCATTGAAATCCCCTCAAGCTCACAAGAAGTCTCACAAACGATTTACAATGAAGTTTTAGCAACTCTAAAAAAACTCGGTTATGAAGATATTCAAATCCAAATCAAAATCCCTCAAGTCGAAGAACCCAAAGCAAGCAAAAAAAATATCGCTCCACATATCAAACATTTTGTCATGATTAGTTCAGGCAAAGGTGGCGTAGGAAAATCTACAACAAGCGTCAATCTAGCCATTGCTCTAGCCCAAAATGGAAAAAGGGTCGGACTACTTGATGCAGATATCTATGGTCCAAATATTCCTAGAATGCTTGGGCTTGCACAAAACAAGCCACAAGTGGATGAAAATATAAAAAAACTCTACCCCCTCAAAGCTTATGGAGTCGAAATGATGAGTATGGGCGTGCTTTATGAAGAAGGACAAAGCTTGATTTGGAGAGGTCCAATGATTATGCGCGCTATTGAACAACTGCTTACAGATGTTTTGTGGAGTGAGCTTGATGTTTTAGTTATTGATATGCCCCCAGGCACAGGAGATGCTCAACTCACCTTAGCTCAAAGTGTGCCCGTGAGTGCAGGGATTGTCGTTAGCACTCCTCAAAATGTGAGCTTGGATGACAGCGAAAGAAGTTTGGATATGTTTCAAAAACTCAAGATTCCACTTGCAGGAATCATTGAAAATATGAGCGGTTTTATCTGTCCAAATTGCGGAGAAGAATATGACATCTTTGGCAAAGGCACAACGCAAACTCTTGCCGATGCCTTTGAAACAAAGGTCTTAGCTCAAATCCCTCTTGAACCCAAGGTGCGTGAAGGAGGAGATAGCGGAAAACCCATTACTTTTTTTGATCCACAAAGCAAAAGTGCGAAAGAATATTTTCACAGTGCGATCAGCTTGATTGATTTTCTAGCTGAAGTTGATCAACAAGGTGGGGTTGATAATGCCTCAATTCAACCAATCAAGAATCACTCACACTAAATCCTAAAATACCCATAAGGTGGCTTTATGCTCACCTTATGATCTGTGCCAAAACTTTCATTTTTCTTCAAATTTTAATTCATTTACATTACATTTACTCAAATAATATCGCATATGCTCGTGCTCAATAAGTTTGCATTCTGGCACAGATCAATCCAAATAAGGAGGAACTAATGAAGAATGTTTTAATAGGAAAGGTAGGGGGGGGGGGATAGACACAGTCGTCTCAATGATTTTAACTCTAATTTGGAATTCAATCCTTATTCAAAAAAGATAATTCCTTTTCAATCTTTTTTTACTCCACTTATTGCGACTTCTCTTGCAATCAACTTATTTTCTGTTCAAGCCTCAGCTTTCACAGAAATTGAGACAAGATCCAATCCAAGAATTATAGGAAGTCCTGGAAGAAATGGTTCTGCTGGCGGAAATGGTTATTCTGGAGCAAATGGAGCTCACTGGTCGGCTACTGGAGCAAATGGAGGTCATGGAGCAAACGGAAATAGAGGTTCTGATGGCAGCAATTCGATAGGAAACTCAAATCAAGCAAACTCTCAGATAGTCACTGGTGGATCTAGAGGGCGTGGCGGAAGGGGAGGTGATGGACATGGAGGTCGATGGACAACAATAGCCCAACCTGGAGGACATGGTGGGCGTGGGGGGCATGGTGGTCAAGCAGTCCATGGAGGAGATGGTGCAGCTGGGGGGAATGCTTATGGATTTAAGACATCAGATCATATCAATATCCAAGCCTCAAGCCAAACAATCACTGCAGGAAATGGCGGGGATGCGGGGAGTGGCGGGTTTGGGGGGTTTGGTGGAAGAGGAGGGAATACTTATGGATTCTTTCCTGAAAGCAGAGAAGCTGGAATCTTTATCAAAAAAGTAATCTTTACTTTGATGGGAGATTTAACGCACACTATCACTGGTGGAAATGGGGGACACGGAGGTTTTGGGGGGATTGGGGGAGATGGTGGAAAGGGAGGAATGGGAGGAATGGGTAATAATGGATCCCCAGGTAATGCTTATGGAATCTATAACGACTCCTCACGCACAACAAGCCTAAACAACACAACAATCACACAAACGATTCAAGGTGGGGGAAGAAATGCATCTTTGGGAAATGCTTATGGGATTTACAACAAACAAGATCTCACACTCACAGCAACTAATCCAGGTTCTCAATCAAGGATCACAGTATTATCTATCTCTGGAAGAGATCTAAAAACTCATCCAAAATCATTCTGGAACTTTAACCTTTCATAACATTAGTTTTAGCTATGGGACTTCCAATCAAACTTCTATGGCTGCCCTTGCAAGCGTCATCAGATCCAACTCTTCTACATTTTTTCATTTTGGAAGTGGGACTGGCAAAACAATCTTTAGCACTCATTTAAACTACGGAACTTTTATCTCTGGCAACACAACAAACTTTAGTGGAAATCTTGAACAAAATATCAATCACTCCTCCAATGCTCAAGGGATTCATCTTGGTGGGGGCACTCTTGTTTTAAACTCTGGAAAATACAGCTTTAACATCGAGTCTCAACATGGCAATGCCCTAGGAATCCTAGGAAATGGAAGTCTGCAAAATCATGCTGGAGTAAATTCTCTGAGTTTTAAGATTAGAGGGATGAATGCAAGTGGAATTAAGATCGAAGGATCTGATAACAATACCCTCAATCTCAACAATGTATCCTTTACCAAAGACAGCATCAAAGGGACCAAAAGCTCATCAGGACTTAATATTGGTGGATCTAGGACATTAACAGGAAACATTAGCTTTAAGGCCAAATCAATCCAAGGGCCAAATGCCTATGGAGTCACAACTAAAGATGCAAATGCAAACATCAATGGAGTAACTTTTGAAGCAACTTCAATTCAAGGAAGCCAAGAGGCAGCTGGAATACTCTCAAAAGGAGGACAAAACACAATCAAAGGCTTTCATTTCGGAGCAAAAACGATACAAGGAGGGGAAAAGTCCTATGGACTTATCTCAGAAGGAGGAACAACAAACCTACGCGAAAACAATCTTTTTAAGACCGAAAGTATTTCTGCTTTAAGTGTTGCTGCTGGGATTTTCTTTAGAAAAGAAAATTCCACCGTCATTATCCATCCATCTACCTTTGATGAGCGATCCATCAAAGGTCCAGAGGTTTATATGCTCTCCTTGCAAACTGGGATCAAAGCCACTATAAAAATATAAAATGGGACAAATGCCAATAACACAAATTTTAGTGGAAAGTTTCTTGATGGTGAGAAAATCCACGGAGGAATCTATGTGCAAAAAGGAAATGGAGAAACAGCCGCCTTCTTTGACACTCCACTCACTTTTGAAAATCTTAAGGGAACTTCTTCAAATTCAGAACTACAAACAATTGCTTTCAGCCTTGAATCTGGTGCAAAGGCAAACTTACATAATGTGACTTTCAAAGAAGGGGCACTGAATGGAAAGGTAGGGATAGGGCTAAGAATCCTTGGTGGAAGTTCCCAATCTCATCTCAAGACTTATCGATTTGATAATGATTCATTTAAGAATTCTGAAAGTGCGATTGGAATCCAAGTGCATTCTGGTGCAAATATTTTTTTTGAGAATCTAAGTTTTAAATCCATTTCAACCAAAAACAATGAAGGGGAAACCTATGGAATCTATATTGATGATCAATCTAATAGCTCTCCTATAAGACTTGCTGGAGAAGGTGGATCTTTAAAATTTGAACACTTAGGAGGAACTAAAACCTATGTCTTTCACAACAAAAATAGCACCCTAGAAATTGACAATCTTTTCATCTCTTATGCAGACTCCGAATCTAGCAACCAAAAAGCAGGAATCAATAATGAAAAGAGTAGAGCCAAATATTACTTTGGTGGAACAACAAACTTTATCTCCATTGTAAATCTAAATGGCAATTCTTATGGGATCAAAGATAGTTCCACAGATAGTCAGCACACTTTTGATGGGCTTTTAAGATTCCAAAAAAATTTCTCCACCCATCATTCTGTTGGATTAGATTTTGAGAGGTCTTGGCAGGGTCGCTTAGACTTCAAAATGGGCTCTACTTTGATTTTTGATTTGATTGAGGGAGTCAATGCGACTGGAATAAAGTTTGGTGGAGATCCACAACAAAGTATCGATCTTAAAGGCACAAAGTGGGCTTTGAATATTAAAGGCAGCAAAAAAGAAATTGGACTTGATCTCAAAGAATCGCTCTCGCTTCAAAACAAAGCTTTGCTCTTTGTTACCCTCAATGGATCTGCTCAAGATTCTCATATTTTTTCAGGCAATTTTTCAAAGGAAAAAAATATCTCATTAGATGATTCAATCTTAGCTCTTGAGCTCAATAACCCCCACTCAAAAATCTCTGAGCAAGCTAGTTCATTAAGTGGGACACTTACTCTTAGCCTAAAAAATGGTTCCAAACTCATCTTAGGAGCTTCTAAAAGAACAAGCGATGCTGATCTAGGAACTATCGACACTCTTCAATCTATTGGCAGCAACAAATCAAGACACAACATTGTCGATCTTGCAAATTCTGCAGAAGTGAATATGGCAAATGGAGAAATCACAAGTAGAGAACTTTATGATGCACAAAAAAGATCCTACTACAAAATGATTACCATTGGGGATACTAAGAAATCTTCTTCCAAGGGTCTTCAAGGCAACCATCTCACCTTCAGACTCTATGTCAATGGTGATGGTGGAGATAAACTTAAAGTCACTCAAGCAGATACAAAATCTGGCAACCAGCAGCACTATTTAGAAGTTGCTTTTTCCAAAAGTGAATTACCCGACCTTGCCACCATTGGTTTCAAAAAAGATATCATCCTTGTGGAACTCAAAAAGGACTACAAAGATACTGTCCTCTTCACTGGGCTCAACTCAAGCTCATATCTCAAGAATAAAAATCAGCTTGAAGTCTCTGAAGGATTTTCTAGCTTTATTGTAGATATTCAAAACAAATACGATAGTGAGCAAAATTGGTATGAATACTATATCCCAGGTGGAGCCAAGCTCATATCCCAAGGCCTTAGAGGAACCTATGTGCAAACAGGAATTCAAGCCAATCTTTCTACCTATGGGATCTTTACTGCGAACTTCAATAGCTTAAACAAAAGAATGGGTGAGCTAAGAAATGATGATAATGCTTATGGAATTTGGTTTAGAGCCTATCATGGACAGCAAAATATGCATTTTGCAACAGGCTCAAAAATCAATTACACATCTTTTCAACTTGGCTCTGATGCAAATCTAGACTTTAGAGATTCTAGACTTTACCTTGGAGCAGCCCTTAACTATTCCTTTGGCAAGAGTAAGTTTAACAATGTGCGAACCCATGAGAGATCTGCAAGCGTTTTAAATGCAAGTGCTCTAAAATCTCTAGATTTAGCCTTTTATGCAAGCTATATAGAAGATATAGAGAATGGAGGCTTCTATAGCGACAGTATTGCAAAAATAAGTTACATCATCAATCACCTCTCCACCACAGGAAGCGATACTTATAATATCAATGCAATAGGGGCAAGTTTCTCCCAAGAATTTGGCTATCGCACAAAATTTGCAAGTGGATTCTTCATCGATCCTCAAGCCGAAGTGAGCTATGGCTACCTTGGAGAACAAAACTTCACACAGGTCTATACAGATCGGGCTACACAATATACAGAAAAAGCTAACTTTGCTCAAGAACAGATTCATACGCTGCGATCAAGAGTGGGAGTGAATTGGGGCATTGATTTCAAAAATTTCTTTGAGAAATACTCAAAAGCAAATTTCAAAATTTATCTAGGAACTTATTTTGTGTATGACTATATTCAGAAAGGAAAAATTACGATCGACAATCTTGACCCAATCAAACAAAGACACATCCTATATGTCACTCCTTATCAATCAACAGGAAGAGCTGTTTTAAATTTGGGAACTAATCTATCATTTAAAGATGGAACAAAACTTTATTTTGATTTTGAAAGAAGTTTTGGGGGAAAAATCGTGACAGAATATCAATTCAACCTTGGCTTGAGAGTGAGTTTTGGGGATAAACTTAAAAAGGAAGTAACTATGGATGCTGTTTTCAAACCAAAGATAATCAAACCAAAAACAAAAGTAAAGACAGAAGAAGATGCAACACCTCAACCAACAAACTCAGAAACTCCAACACAATTACAAAAAGCAAACTAAACAACTCA
>CAUWEE010000051.1:0-6495 GCA_963557095.1 uncultured Helicobacter sp.
GATTTATGATTTTTTAAGCTCTCTGTAAATCCTTGGAAGAGTGAAAATGAAACTAAAGCCCATCGCTCCTAGCCCTTGCAATGGATGGCCCTCGATCGTGAGCCAAACACCCCCCAAAAATAATCAAGGGAAAGACATGGGAGCACTCATAGGTATTGACGGGTAAGTTCCTTTCTTTTTTCAATCTGCCTTGCATTGATTTTTTTGTATTCCTCCACCTGCTTTGTGCGGATCGAAGTGATGATCATGCATAGCTCATAAAATGAAGGTAGAAAAACATAGCAGCGTGACCAAAGCGAGAAGCAAATCAGCACTTAAAACAAATTCTTATCTCTTAACCATTGTCTGATTTTTTGTTTAAGCTCATCCTCACTTCCATTGTTTTCAATCACACTCCAAGCCAAAGGAAGTTTTTTTTCAAGACTCATTTGAGAATCAATGCGCTTTTCAACCTCATCTAGGCTTAGCCCATTCCTTTGGCAAACCCGTTTGATTTGCTCTTCTTTTGAGCAGAAGATGAGAATTGTTTGTTTGAAGTTATAGCTTTCCCTCAACTCAAACAAAAGAGCAATTTCTACAAAAAAAGGATTCTTCTTCTCTTCCAATTCAAGGCATTGCTGATAAATTTCTCTTTGAATATCAAAGGATAGAATCTGATTTAGCTTTTGAAGCTTTGCTGGCTCATCAAAGACAATTCTCCCAAGCTTTGCCCTTGAGATTTTCCCCTCACTAAGAATAGTCAAACCAAACTCTCCCACTATCTCTTGCTTCTTCTTCTCCAAAAGCCCATGAGCAATCTTATCTGCATCAATGATTTCATATCCCATAGAAGAGAGGATCTGACACACGCTGCTCTTCCCACTCCCAATCCCCCCACTCAAAGCATAGGCGTATTTAAATTTTGAAAAATCCATCAGAGCTTCATCCATTTAATATAGCTGCATTGTTACGCAATGCAAGCTCCCATGCTGCTTAATCAATGTCTGACAAGGGATTCCAAGAACCTTCAAATGTGGAAGCGCATTTTGCAGGATCTCCAAAGCCAAAGCATCCTTCTCATCTCCATAAACTGGCACAAGCAAGCCTCCATTGACAAATAAAAAATTGGCATAGGTTGCAGGCAAGCGCTGCTTAGAATCATAAATAGGAGCAACAAAAGGGAGCTTAATAAGCTCATAAGCTCTGCCTTGCAAATCCCTAAGCTCCCTTAATTCTTGCTCCATTTTACAAAGCTCCTCATAGTGCTCATCATTCTCATCATCGCAAGCAATATAAGCAATCTGTGTGGGGGAGATAAATCTTGCCAAAGTATCAATATGACTATCTGTATCATCTCCTGCAAGATAACCGCTATGAAGCCACAGGATCTTTTTTGCTCCAAAAGTTTGCTTGAGCTTTTCTTCAATCTCAATTTGACTAAGCCAAGAGTTGCGATTGGATTCAAGCAAGCATTGAGTATTGGTCAAAATCACCCCAGATCCATCGCTCTCGATACTCCCCCCCTCCAAAATCATCCCCCCATTTCTTAGCTCCTCCTCTCCAAACTCGCCATTTTCTTTCAAAGCCCGATTGACTGCATTATCCAAATTACTCGCAAACTTCAAACCCCAACCATTAAACATAAAATCAAGCAAAGCATTTTTATCCCCCTCATCTAAAGTAAGCACTCCAAAATCCCTAGCCCAAGTATCATTAAAGGCAATACGATAGATTCGCAATCTCTGCATACTGATTGCCTTGCTAAATACTTCCCTAATGATGAGATCCCCCTCTATATCTAGTGGATCAACACAGAGCACTACACTCTCAAACTCTAAGATCGCCTCGATGATAGCCATAAAGTTATCCCTTGCATTCTCTAAGCAAGAAAGCCAATCGCTATTTTTATGAGGGAAAGCCATCAAAATCGCTCTTTGCTTCTCCCATTCTGCCCGCAATCTCTTCATCTTCACTCCCAATCTCATCTCTAAACTCATACAAATTTTGAATTTTTCAAATAAAATTTTACAAAGTTTTAAATACATAAGGGAAAGAATGATTTTAAGCATTGAAAGCAGCTGTGATGATAGCTCCCTAGCTCTAACTTCGATCAAAGATTGCAAACTTTTATTTCATCAAAAAATCTCCCAAGATAAAGAGCACAGCCCCTATGGTGGGATCGTCCCCGAACTAGCTTCAAGACTTCATGCCCAAAAACTTCCCCTTATTCTTAGAAATCTCAAAGATTTTCTCAAGGGCGATTTAACCCCTATTCAAGCAATTGCTGTAACCCATGAACCAGGCTTAAGTGTAACTCTTATTGAAGGCTTAATGATGGCAAAAACTCTAGCTCTTAGCCTCTCACGCCCACTTATTGGCATCAATCATCTCAAAGGGCACATCTACTCTCTTTTTATCAATCAGCAAGAAGAGATTAGACCCTTGAGCGTTCTACTTGTTTCTGGTGGGCATACAATGATCTTAGAATTTAGAGAATCAAAGATAAAAGTCATCGCTCAAAGCAAAGATGATAGCTTTGGTGAGAGTTTTGATAAAGCTTCCAAAATGCTAGGCTTGGACTATCCTGGAGGGCCAATTATTGAGAAGCTTGCCCAAGAATGCCAAGAAGAAATCTACTCCCTCCCCATTCCTTTGCAACACAGCAAAGAGCTCGCCTTTAGCTTCTCAGGGCTTAAAAATGCTTTGCGACTTGAGATCCAAAAGCAAGCAGAAAATCTCAATCCCCCTGCCCTTGCCTATGCCTTTCAAAAAAGCGCCTGTGAGCACATCCTGCAAAAATGCAAAATCTATTTTCAAAGCAAAGAAGAAAAAGGGGAGCAAGTCAAACATTTCGCAATCGTTGGGGGAGCAAGCGCAAATCTTTTTTTAAGAGAAAAAATTTGCAAGCTTTGTGAGGACTTTGATTCTGCGCTGCTACTTGCCCCTCTTGAGTTTTGCTCTGATAATGCAGCTATGATTGGCAGGGCAGGAATTGAAGAATTTAAAAAACAAAATTTTAGCGATCCTTTTGAGCTTGATATTTCACCAAGAACGACGCAATTTTGAATCCCTGCAAGAAACTTCATACAAATTTTATATTTTCACTCTATGCTCCAATTCATCAAACTAAAGGAGTTTTATGAAAACAACATTTGGCTTTCTTGCATTTATTCCAAGTCTATTTTTTGGGCTTGAACTTCATCTTTTTGAACTACAAGATACTCTTAAGATACAAACACAAAATAACCTCAATCTTGTGCGTATGCTTTTTGCCTCTAAAGAGGATGAAGAGAGAAGTGGCTTAGCCGCATCCTTTAACTACTCCAAAGAATCTTCTCATACAAACTATGGGGGCTCTCTGTCTCTATTTACAAAATTTGAAGATGATGACTGTGTATTGCTCCCCTATCTCACATATAGCTATTCTCAACTAAGAGCACAATCCAAACGGCTCTCATCAAACAAAATTGGTGCTGGAGCGAAATCCATCATTCATACAGACTTGCTCTCGCTTTTCTCTGGCATTGGTCTTGGGGGAAGCTTCAACGATTCAGAAGAATCAAAGCACTATTCCTATCTCTTTGTTGATGCACAACTTGGCTTGGGTAAAAGATTTGATTTCTTTGATGATGCTTTGATCATCTCCCCCCTTAGCTATCTTGAATACGACTACCTCTATCAAGATCTCAAACAATTCTCTCAAACACAGCATCTCCATTCTCTTGCACTTTTGCTTGGAATGCAGTTTGATCTAGGCTTGGTGCGATCAGATGATTTTATGATAAGTCTTTCCTGTTTTGGCTTTTATAAGCATCTTTTCTTAGGAGAAAAACTTCAAGATGATGCTCCTCTAGCACAATCAATCTCACGCGCCAAAGATTTAGGATATGCTGGAGTTGGTTTGAGCTGGAGATCTAAAGATTTTTTCTTAGATCTTGATGTAAGTGCTGAATTCAAAAAAACAATTCATAGCCTTCAAACACTTGCAAGGATTGGGATAGAATTCTAGCTTTTAAGCTTACCAAAAGGATCTTGATGCGATATTCAAAAAATGCTTTGTCTCTCTCTCCATCAAATACCCTAGCTATCAGTGCTTTGGCTCAAAATCTTGCCAAAAGTGGTAGGGAGATTATCAACTTCTCTACAGGAGAACCTGATTTTGACACCCCATCCAAAATCAAGGATAAAGCCATAGAAGCAATTCAGCAAGGCTTTAGCAAATACACAGCAGTAAGTGGAATCATAGAGCTCAGAGAGGCAATTGCCCAAAAACTCCTAAGAGACAATCAACTCTCCTATTCTCCCAAAGAAATCATTGTGAGCAATGGGGCAAAGCACTCTTTATTTAATGCAATGTGTGCAATCCTAGAAAAAGATGATGAGGTGCTAATCCCCTCACCTTATTGGGTGAGCTATCCTGAAATTGCCAAGTTTTGCCAAGCAAAACCCATCTTCATCCCAAGTTTGCAAAAAAACGATTTTAAGATCACCCCCCAAGATCTCAAAAAAGCAATCACAGCAAAAACAAAGCTCCTCATCCTCAACTCTCCTAGCAATCCAACTGGCTCAGTTTATAGCAAAGAAGAGTTTTTGGCTCTCGCTGAAGTGCTTAAGGGGAGCGATATTTGGGTAATTAGCGATGAAATTTATGAAAAACTCACCTATGGGGATCATTTTGTCTCACTCGCCTCACTCTCGCAAGATTTACTTGAACGCACAATCACAATCAATGGCCTAAGTAAATCCACAGCAATGACTGGATGGAGAATGGGCTATCTTGCAAGCAAAGATTCTACCCTTCTCTCTTGCATTGACAATCTTCAAGGCAATAGCACAAGCAATATCAATTCTTTCACACAAATGGCTTCCATTACAGCCCTATCTTTAGAATCTGAAGTTGAACAGATGAGAGAAGAGTTTCAAAGAAGACGAGACTTTGCCTACAAGCTCTGCTCCTCCATCCCCTCTCTTTCACTCAATTGCCCAGATGGGGCTTTTTATCTCTTTATCAATATCACACAGTCCAAACGCTTTGCCAAAGAAAGTATGAGCTTTGCCAAAGCTCTACTTGAAGAGCAAGGGGTGGCAATTGTTCCAGGAGTTGCTTTTGGATATGAAGGTTTTATCCGAATGAGTTTTGCTACCTCAATGCAAAATATTCAAAGAGGCTTAGAAAAAATTGCCTTATTTTTAGAATCTACAACATAAGAGAAACAGGGCTAAAAACAAAGATTTTTACCTGCACTTCTCTAGCTTGATTGGGTTTGCGGCAAGGTTTGAATCAAAAATTTCTTCAGCTCTTAAGATATCTTGGACGATCTGCTTTTTAAGCAGTGAAAAAGAGGGAAACTTCTCATTCTCCCTCAAGAACTCAAGAAAAAAGATCTCTACCTCACTTGCCTGATCCTCAAAACAAGTTTCCAAAAGATGCGTTTCAATCGCAAATTCTCCATCACTACTTAGACGATGCCCAATAAAACTAACGCTCTTGTATTCCACCCCATCTATCTTGCTTAGTGTTGCATAGACTCCACTTTTGGGCAAAACATAGTCTTTTGTCTCAAGATTAAGCGTTGGAAAGCACTCATTCTTCCCCCTACCCTGCCCAGAGATCACCTTCCCCTTAATACTATAAATTCTCCCAAGCATTGCATTAGCCCTCTTGATTTGCCCCTGACTTAGAGCCTGAAAGATATGTTGCCTATGCACAGCCATCCCATCCAAATTCACCTGATCTACAAGGCAAACATCAAAAAACTCTTCCAAGTCTTTTGGAGAGTAGGAGCGATCTTTGCCAAACCTAAAGTCATATCCCACGATAATCTTTCTAAGATTTGGGAAATTTTTTTTCAAAAACTCCGCAAACTCTTGATGATTCTTATCTTTGATTTTATTAAGCTCAATCTTAAAACAAGGATGAGGAATCCACTTCTCCTGCCTAGGTGTTAAATATGGGGGCTTCAGACTATCAATGATTAAAACTCCCCCCTTTGCATCAAGTTTTGAAAAAAGCTCTTGATGCCCAATATGCACAGCATCAAACTTTCCAAGACAGAGGCTTTCAATCTCATTTGCACAAATAGATGAAAAATTCTTCATTTCCGCACTTCCCCTTTAATAAACTTTTTTGCACATTCTTGATCTCAAAGCCAAGATCTTTGAGCTGAGGCAAAAACTCTTCTAAGCTCTGCTGTGCTTTTTTGGAATCCATAATCACCCCTCTTTTGTTTCGTCTAACCCCTCTACCCACCTCAAACTGGGGCTTGAAGAGCAAAATGCACTCCTTGCTTGTAAGCTCATAAATTTTTTGAACAATCAAGCTAAGAGAAATAAAACTCACATCACAAACCACAAGATCAAATGGAGGATGAACAAAGCTGCGGATATCTTGATTTTCAAAAACCCTCACTCTTTTGTCATTGTAAATTTTTGGATGAAGCTGATTTGTTCCTACATCAACACAAACCACACTTTTGACTCCAGATTCAAGCAAGACCTCACTAAACCCCCCAGTGC
>CAUWEE010000052.1:0-6468 GCA_963557095.1 uncultured Helicobacter sp.
TGCTTTTTCAACAGCCAAAACAAATGCATTAACCGCCTTTTCAGCATCTTTTTTTGTTTCATACTCACCAGCGTCTTTGACCAACTCTACAAATTCTGATTTGTTCATGATGAACCTCCAAATTTTTATCTCATCTTTCGTTAAGAACCAAAGATTGGGCTATTCTACAAATATTTTTTTAAATAATCAAGAAAAAAGCTCAAAAACCGCCCTGTGATTGTATTTTTGAGCTTTTTTCAATAAAATTATCTCCACAGTATCTTTATTCATCAAATCAAAAGGAGCAAAAATGCCAAAAATTGGAATCAACGGAAGTGGAAGGATTGGATTGTGCACAGCTAGAATTATTGCCTCAAGATCAGATATTGAACTCGCAGCAATTAATAGCACAGCAGATATTGATACCCTTGTTCATCTTTTGAGATATGACTCTGTTCATCGCCACTTTGATGTGCAAAAACTCGATGAGCATACAATCTCTATGGGAAAATCTAAAAATATCAAAGTCTTAAGCTCAAGAAATCCACTAGAAATTGGCTTTGAAAAATGTGGAGTTCAGGCTGTTATCGAATGCACTGGAGCTTTTAATTCGCTTGAAAAATCTTCAATTCACCTTCATCACGATATCCAAAAAGTGATCATTTCTGCACCAGCTGAAGGTGCTCCAACTTTTGTTTATGGGGTTAATCATACAGCTTATAAGGGAGAAAGAGTGATCTCCAATGCCTCTTGCACCACAAACTGCTTAGCTCCAATTGTGAAGGTTTTAGATGAAAAGTTTGGAATCATTAGCGGATTAATGACAACAATCCACAGCTATACCAATGATCAAAATTTATTAGATGTTAAGCACAAAGATCTGCGACGAGCAAGAGCTGCGGGCTTAAATATGATTCCCACAAGCACAGGTGCTGCCAAAGCAATCGGGCTTGTTTTGCCTCATCTTGAAGGCAAACTCAATGGATTTGCTATCCGTGTCCCCACTCCTGATGTAAGTTTGGTTGATTTAAGCGTCAATCTTGCTCAAAAAACAACAGCAAAAGAGATCAATGCCCTATTTGAAGAGGTAAGCAAAACAACAATGCAAGGAATTATTGATCTAGATTTAGAAAAAAGAGTTTCAAGTGATTTTATTGGAACCTCTTTGAGCTCTATTGTTGTAGCTGATAAAACAACTCTCACCCAAGATACTCACGCTAAAATCTTGGCTTGGTATGATAATGAAATGGGTTATTGCCATCGGCTTGTAGATATGAGTCTTTATGCACTTACACACTAAAGTTGTAGAGGGAAGATTATGGTAACTTTTAAAAACTTTTTTGAATCCACAGGATCAAGATCTATCCCCTATCCTACTCAAGAGGCTCTCAACAATGTCTATGAGGCTATTGTCAAAGAAAAAGTTGCGGGAAGAAGTGGTTACTATAATCTCCCATTTGAACAAAAAGCCATTTTGGATTCCAAGGCTTACATTTCAAGTCATTTAGATTTTCTCTCCAAAATTGAAACATTGATTATTATTGGCATTGGAGGAAGCTCTCTAGGCACAAAAGCAATTGATACAATGCTCTGTCATCTCCCCTGTCGAAAAAACATAGGGCTGAAATTCCTAGAACACACAGATCCAATTGAGATTTTCAAAACACTCCAAGATGTTCAAAAAGAAAAAACTCTTTTTCTTGTCGTTTCAAAATCTGGAACAACAATTGAGACAAGCTCACTTTTTAAGTATGTTCTCGATTCTTTTAAGCTTCTTGATCACAAAGAGCATCTGCTAATCATTACAGATGAAAAATCCCTTTTGCAAAAATGGGCAAATAAAAACCAAATTTCCTGTGTAAGTATCGATAAGAATATAGGGGGAAGATTTTCTGTTTTGAGTAGTATCGGAATTCTTCCGCTTATGATTCTAGGCTATGATGTCGAGGCAATTCTTAAGGGGGCAAAAAAGTTTCTAATGAGTTTTTTGCATCGACAAGAAGATCATTTGCTTAAAAAAGCAATCTTTCTTGCAAAAAGTCGCGATCGCTATCATACCAATGTGCTTTTTTCCTACTCAAGCTCTTTTAAGGACTTTAATGCTTGGTATGTGCAGCTCTGGGCAGAAAGCTTGGGAAAAATTGATGCTTATGGAAAAAAAGTTGGCCTAACCCCAATCTCCCTCATTGGGAGCATTGACCAACATTCATTCTTGCAGCTCATCGTTCAAGGCAGTATGGACAAAACCATCACATTCTTAAACATTGATCGCAAGAACTATTCTCAACCAAAGATCCCAAATATCAAAATGGAATTTTTAGAGACTACAGATTTTGTCAATAACACCTCATTTGCAAAACTTATCAGCTACCAACAAATTGCGACAATGCAAACAATTCAGAATGAAGGCATTCCAACAGATGAAATCAAGGTAGATTATCTCTGTGAAGAAAGTGTTGGAATTTTGATTATTTACTTTGAGCTCCTTACCTCTTGTGTTGGGACAATTTTGGATATCAATACATACGATCAACCAGGAGTTGAATTTGGAAAAATTCGCCTAAGAGAAATGTTTTAGACTATTTTAAAACAGCTCAAAAAAGCAAACTTTGCTACAATTCCTCAAACATACATCATAGAGGAGATACTATGCTAGAAGTCGCTGGAATCGAACGAATGCAACAAACCAAAACACTTAGAGAGGTCGATGTTAAAGATAAGAAAGTCTTAATTCGTGTTGATTTTAATGTTCCCATGGATCAAGAGTTTAATATTTCTGATGATACAAGAATCCGTGAAGCACTTCCCACGATCAATTATTGTATTGATCGTGAAGCAAAAAGTATCATTTTGGTTAGCCATTTGGGAAGACCCAAGGGTAAAGATTCTAATTTTTCTTTAAAGCATATCCTAAAGAGATTAGAGAGACTTTTAGACAGACCCATTGTCTTTGCTGATGATATTGATAGTGCTAAGAGCATCCAAGCAACGCTAAAAAATGGGCATATCATCCTGCTTGAAAATATTCGCTTCAATCCTGGAGAAGAAAAAAATGATCCTGCTCTTGCAAAAGATCTTGCAAGTCTTTGTGATATTTTTATCAATGATGCATTTGGCACAAGCCACAGAGCACATGCAAGCACTTATGGAATCGCGGAATTTGTGCCCCAAAAGGTAGCAGGATTTTTGCTCAAAAAAGAAATCGATTCTTTCGCCAAAGCTTTTACAAATCCACTCAAGCCTGTTCTGCTCATCGTAGGTGGAAGCAAAGTAAGCTCAAAGCTTGAACTTCTAAACAATATTTTAGATCTTGTAGATAAAATCATCATCGGCGGAGCGATGAGCAACACTTTTCTCCAGGCTCAAGATTTTGATATGCAAAATTCTCTTGTGGAAAAGGATTTAATCAACGAAGCAAAACATATCCTAAAGGCTGCAAAAGAAAAAAATGTCAAAGTTTATCTCCCTGTAGATCTTGTAAGTACAAATGACTTAAAAATGCATCAAGAAATCAAAATCACTCCTGCTCAAGATGTCCCCAAAGGATTTATGGCCGTTGATATTGGACCTGCAAGCACGAAGCTTTTTAATCAAGTGATTCGAGATAGTCAAACAATTATTTGGAATGGACCATTGGGAGTATATGAAATTTCACAATTCTCAAGAGGAACTTTTAGCATTGCTCACAGCATCTCAGATACCTATGCCTTTAGCCTTATTGGAGGAGGAGATACTGCTGATGCCGTAGAAAGAGCTGGAGAGAGGGATAATATGAGCTTTATCTCTACAGGAGGTGGAGCCTCTTTGGAACTTTTGGAAGGCAAAATCCTTCCCGCATTTGAAGTTTTAGACAGGAAGCATTAAAAATCAATGAATATTTTTCTTAAGAATGAAGCTTCCCATATCATCCAAGAAAATATCCATAAGGAATGCCATAAAGGAATCTTGTGGATTGATCTTTTTCAACCCACAAGTGAAGAAATCGCCCACATTGCTTCCACCTATAATCTTGAGATTCCCAATCAAGAAGAACGAGAGGAAATTGAAGAAAGTGCGAGGTATTGGGAAGATTCTCAAGGCATTACAATCAATACCTTTTTTCTAATCCCCCTTAGGGATGAAAAACGATTTGACAACCAAAGTATTACTTTTATTTTTCATGAAAATATCCTATTTACAGTGCGCTATTCTGAATTACGCGTCTTTGATGAAGTGCAAAAAATTATGCTTGCCAATCCCCAAATGTTCAACGATGGATTTGATCTATTTAGCAAAATTATAGAGATTCGCGTTGAAAGGGATGCGGATATGTTGGAAGGGTTTGCGCGCTCCACTCGAGCGTTACGCCAAAAAATCTTCGCTAATGATTTGAGTGATGATCTTTTGCAACAACTATCAAGGCTTCAAGAACTTAATATGACTGTTCGAGATTCTCTATTTGATAAGAGGAGATCAATTGCTGCAATGCTTAAAAGCAACTATTCCTCTCAAGAAATTAAAAAAAATCTATCCATTACTTTAAAAGATATTAACTCTCTCATTGAATTTGCCAATACTAGTATGAACGCATTGGACAATATTCAAGGACTCTTGACAAGTCAAATTAATATTGAGCAAAACAAAATCATTAAACTTTTTACTGTTGTCACTGTTGTGATGATGCCCCCAACCCTGATTGGAACAATTTATGGAATGAATTTCAAGTTTATGCCAGAACTTGAATGGAGCTTTGGTTATCCTTTGGTGCTTCTTGTGATGTTCCTCTCAACACTTTTTCCCATTCTTTATTTTAAGAAAAAAGGCTGGCTTCACTAAAACAGTCTTCATCTACAACTTAGGATCAAAGGAGAGTTTTTATGTTTGAATGGATGGCTTCACCTGAAGCTTGGCTTGCGCTCTTTACCTTGAGTGCTCTAGAAATAGTCTTGGGTATTGATAATGTGATTTTTCTTGCTGTTTTGGTTGGCAAACTCCCTCAACATCAAAGAAATCAGGCTAGAATCTTTGGTTTATTTTTGGCAATGATTACAAGAATTGCCTTACTTGCATCACTTTTTTGGATTATGAAGCTTACAAAGCCTCTATTTTCTCTCTACGGCCTTGAATTTTCCGGACGAGATCTAATCCTTATTTTTGGGGGGATCTTTCTTGTATATAAAAGCGTCGTTGAAATTTATGAGCAAAGCACAGCTCACTCAAAAAATTTAGAATCCAAAACCCAAGCTGGTTTCTTGGGAATACTTATACAAATTGCTATTTTAGATATTGTCTTTTCTCTTGATTCTGTGATTACTGCAGTTGGAATGGCCCAAGATTTGGAAATTATGATTATTGCCATCATTGTTGCAGTAGCTGTTATGCTTTTTGCTTCAAAGGGGATTTCTGACTTTGTTGATACTTATCCAAGCATCAAAACTCTTGCTTTAGCATTTTTATTTCTCGTTGGAATTGTGTTAATTTTTGATGGCTTTGATATCCATATCCCAAAAGGATATATTTATTTTGCTATGGGATTTTCCCTTGTTGTCGAACTGCTTAATCTCTATATTCGCAAAAAAACACAGGGCTAATTTTGCATCTCATCTTTTTGAGATGTAACACAAGAAGATTGTAAATAAGGATTCTTCAAGATCTTACGATCTTTGAGCTCACATAGAAATTCAGCAATCTCTTTGGTCCTAATCAGTTTTGGTCGCCCATTATTATCTGCTCCAACAATTCCCAAAAGCTTGCCATCAAAAGTGTAAAATCCCTTGCCAAAGGCATACTTATATCCTTCGAAATCATTGCTCTCTCTTTCTGCTAATTGCCTTAAATCCCCCTGCAAAATATTTTTCTCAACTGCAAATGAATTTAACTCAGTGATATATGGAGAATACACAACTGCTTCTCGCTTATTTACACGATCAAAAACATCAACCCAATATCCAGAATAAATGCGATCATGATAGTAACTCTTTTCTCTTGGTTTGCAATACATATCTGTAAATTCCAATGTTTCTAGAATTGCTAAACCCTTCTGTAAATCGAGCGCCTTAATCGAAAGCTTAGCAACACAAATAAAAGGAATTGAAGAATCATCTTGCATCATCGCATAACTCACTCTTGCATAAACATTTTTGTCATAAACCATATTTGCTGAAGTAACAAACATTCCATCACGCAATAAAACCCCATAACTCCTCTTGATGCTCCCATCTAAAAATGTTGTTGTAATTACTGCTGCTCCATAAATCCATGTCTTTGTAAATGAAAGCTCTTTTCGCCCTGCATTCTGTTTTGAGTGTTGCAAATCGGGCAAGCTATGAATCAACTCCTGCTGATTTAAATCCTTCAATATAAGAGAGCCTTTAATATTTTCTTCTTTTTTTGGGACTACTTTTTTACTCTTCTCATATTCTAGAATCTTTGATTGCTGCAAAATCTCTTTTTCTTCAATATTTAAATCAAGCTTCTTCTGCGGATGTTCATTTAATTGATCTTCTGATG
>CAUWEE010000053.1:0-6435 GCA_963557095.1 uncultured Helicobacter sp.
TAGAGCTAATACTAAGATCTGCGCTAGATTGGTTATCAAGTTTGATTTTAGTTTCTGTCTTTAATACTGTAAAGGCCCCTTTGATTGCTGATTGTTGATTGAGGTTGAGTGTGGCAGAATCCAAATTGCTCACAGTGATATTGCCCTGCATCTTAGAGACATTTTGCAAATCCACAAGCAAGCTTCCACTATTTTGAGTGATATTTCCTGTGAGGGTGGATTGGTCTTTGAGATAAACCTCAGTCTTGGAGGCAAAGTTATTGTTTGAGATCACCTCAATATCGCCTGTGATAGAAGATTGATTTGAGGCCTCAAGCTTGACTTTGGAATCTGTAAGTGTGATTCCTCCCGTCTGCTTACTCTCATTCCAAAGCGAGATGAGAGCATCTTGAATATTGCTTACTGTAATCTTACTAAGCGAGGAGGAGTCTTTCATCGTGATATGGGATTTGGCCGAATCTTTAAGAATAGTCTCACCTAAAATATGAGATTTATTGGTAAAAGTCAGATCCAAAGTCCCTTTGTTTTGCTTAAAGTCCTGCTCAATTGTCAATCCAGAGATGGGGATCCAGCCCGTAGCACCTCCATTTTCAAGTGTAGAATCCTCGCTCACTAGATTGCCCTTGATTGTGCTTCCTAACCCCTCTCCCCCAAGATAAGCTGTTGTATTTAAGAAAGTTAGATCCCCTCCAATTGAGCTCCCATTGCTAATCTTGAGCTTAAGTGTAGGCTGTGTTGGCCCCTTCTCCTCCATCTTAAACCAGCCCCCCACCTTTGTATTATCAAGCGTGATGACATTAGTTCCCTTGATGATATGGATATTGCCACCAATGGTGGCATTTTTGAGATCAAGCTTTGAGTTTGCATCTTTGATATTGATATTTCCATTGATATTCCCCCCATTGAGATTACCCTTGATTGTCCCTCCCTCCACATCAAGATCCCCTCCGATTGTGCCTCCATTATCCATTTCAAGCTCAAGATTATTATTTGGATCTTTTGAGATGACGCTGCCTGTGATCTTGGAATTATTAAGCACGCTAAGCTTTGAGCTTGATCTCACTAGCTTAAAATCACCATCTAAAGTTGTATTCAAATCAAGCTTCAAAGCAGTGTCATTAGAATCTGTAATCGTGTAGTCTTTAAGCAAAGAATGATCAGTAAAGGTTACTTTTGAGCTATTTGCTTGGGTAATCGAAGTTGGCTGATGAAAATTGGCTTTGACAAAGGTAACATCGCTTCTACCCGATGTTTGAGTAAATTTCCCCTCAAGCGTTAGCCCTTCAATTCGCCCAGTAAGCCAGCCTGTATTAAAGGTGAGGTTTCCTTTGATTGTGCCTGCTGGCACTTGAGTTTTCCCATTGCTTAGGGTAGTTTGCGCGTGGTTAATCAACAAAACATCACCATGAATAATTGAGTTCCCTCCAAGCCCAAAGAAAAGTTTCCCACCATCTTGAGTGAGATTTCCTCCAAGTTCTGAGTTTGTATCTAGAGTGATAGTGGAATTTGTAACATTGATATTGTGAATTGAACCTGTGATCATTGATCCATCTGTAAGGTTAATTTTTTGCTGCCCTTTGCTTTGATTGACATTGCCTATAAGCTTTGATCTATGATTGAGATGGAGCTCTGTGGATGTCGTGTCTTGGGAGATCAGATCCCCTGTAAAGGTAGAGTTATGTTGAGCACCAAAAAAGCCAGATCCCCCTGTAACGGTGATGCGATCTGCTGCACTAGAATTATTTGATAGCATAACCTGCAGGCTATGATTAGTTGCTGTGATTCCGCCTTTGATGCTAGAGTTATTACTAAAATTGATAGAAGTCATATAGCCTGCTTGAGGGCCATTTTTCACCTGCACGCCACCATTGATATGAGAAGCACTTCCATTGAGCACCACCCTCTGTCCCCCTTCTTGATGATAGCCTCCATTGATAGTAGAACCTTGCATCGTCACCATCAGAACTGAAGCAAGATTGCTTAGCCTTAGACCATTGCTCACAGTGCTATTTGTCAAAATCACATCATCTCTTGGATTAGTGTTTGAGACTTGTGAGAGTGAGATGCCCTGCTTGATGGTCGAGCCTATAGCCTTGATTTTAAGAAGCTGTCCTTCAGTTTGGCTAATCCCACCCTCTAGTGTCGAATCATTCAAGAAAACTGCTAGCTTGCCCTTAGTTTGGGTGATATTACCCCCTATTGTGCTTGCATTGCTAGCATCCACCTTGGTAGTGCCATTGATATTTGAGACACTTCCTGTAAGCTTGGATTGACTAAGGGTAAGATCTAAATTTGCACGATCACCTGTAACTGAACCATTAATATTTGAATCTTGTGCAGTGATTTTAAGAGAACCTTCAGTCTGTGAGGCACTTTGCATACTTGATTTTTCGATCAAATTGATCGTTGTTTGGGAGTTGATCCCTGTATAGCCCTCCATATGCGAACCATTGGCATGGGTATTTTGATGGCCTTTGAGATTGATCTCATTCACGCCGCCGCTAGAGGAGATGGATTTGATCTTTGTATCATAGAGATGAAGTGTGGCATTCCCGCCATTGAGTGTAGTTGTATTTTGAAAAACTGAGCTATGAAAAGCAATATCTGATGTCCCTCCAGTTTGAGTGAAACTCCCCTCAAGCTTGAGCCCCTTCATAATGCCTTCAAGTTGCCCACCTTCTTGAGAGATATTGCCTGTGATGGTGGCGGTTTGGGTGTTGATATTTTGATCATTTCGATTTGCCCAAAGAGAGGTTTTGGTGACATCTTTTGTAAGAGTGATGCTGCCCTTTAGTTTGCCCTCAATCGTTGCATCAAGAGTGCCTCCATTTTGTGTGAGATTGCCCTCTAGGGTAGAATCCTTGTCAATATTAATATTGCTATTTCCATCATTGGAAAGATGGCCTTTGAAGGTTGAACTCCCTTTGATTGAGACTTTGAGCCCTGTATTTATCCCTTGGAAGATTCCTAGAGGCTTACCATTTTTGCCATTGCTAAGGCTAAGGGTAGAACCTCCGCTAAGATTAAAAGCCACATGGTTTTCCACATGCTGTGCATTAACAAGACTAAGATCAAGATCCAAACTCCCCCCATTGACATTAAATGTCGCTCCAGCTCCAGCATTTAGCCAAAACATACTCATTTGTTTGATAACACTTGTTCCTGTGCTATTGACAGTTAGATTCCCCCCTCCCTTGAGATTCACTCCATTAATCGTCTGCCCATTGATAGTCTTTGTCTCTGCTCCTGTGATATCCCAGTCCAATCCGGTGCTCACACTTACGAGTAGGGAAGGCAGGATGAGTGTAGGAAGGATCGTTTTTCTCATCGATAATCAACCTCTTGGACAAGATCAAGACTTGGATCGCGATAGGATTTCCTCATTGAAGGCTGTGGAGCATAACCTTGATAAGGCCTCACTCTCTTTGCCTCCTCTCTAACTCTTGGAACTTCCCTATTCTTGCCCTTATAATTGACTTGAATATCTTGAGTTGTATAAGTCTTCACCACAGGGATAGTCCGCTTATCATCAGGTAGTTGGGGCATTGGTTCATAAGGGTTATAAACCATAGGAACAGGTGTGACAAGATTATTGCGTTTGCCAAAGACAAAACGCAAGCCAAGATTGAGATTAAAAATCGTGTTATAGCTACCAAAAAGCTAGTATCAAAGGAGGCATACATCCTAAAATTGTTAGCAAACTCAAAATCAGAATGCGCACTAAAGAGCATTCTAAAATCTCCCTTTTGCTTGATCTTTAGTTGTGTTGAGCTGTCCTCAAAAATTAGATTCCCTCCACTATTGACATCATAGGCAAGAGAAGTTCCACCTTTGAGATTGATTTTTATCTTTTGATTGAAATTCTTGCCCACAAAGACTCCTAAACGCATCATTGCTGGTGCATTATGCCCAAGATCTGCTCTAATAAGCTCTCCTGTTACATCTACAAATCTTGTGCTCGCACCTTGAATATAACCGCTGCTAATTTGAAACTGGGGCTGTATATACAAGCTATTACGCTTCTCACCTAGATAAAAAGTATGTCCCATCTCAAGAGATGCAAGGAACTTATGATTATCAAACTCTGGCTTGTTTTTGGCAAGGGCATAGCTTGAGATCTCAAACTGATTTGTCGTATAGATATACTTTGCAAGCACATCAAAATAAAATCCACTATAAGCCTTAAACACATTATAGATTCCAAAAGCAAAGCTTGAGAGCTTGCCTGTATAGTCCTTATTTTCAGTCTCCATTCCCGTGTAGTTAAAAAAGCCTCCAAGGAAATTGTGCCCTGTAAGACCGATGCTATTGTAATCAAAGCCACTCCAAATAGAAAAATACTTATCTGTCGTGCTTGTGCTGTAATCCGTAGAATCCTTGCTTGCTTCTCCAATAAAAGATCTCACCCAAAAGCCCTTATCGCGCTCAATCCTATCAAGTCCGCCAAGGCGACGATCTAAGCTATCTGTCTCAACAGCAAAGACACGATATTGACTCTGCAAAATGGAGGCAATGATTTTGGAGCTATAGCTCATCCCTGAAGGAGTAGCCTGACCGATAATCCACTCAAAGCCTCTTCCATCTGCAGAATTCTCCTTGATGATCTCTGTATCATAGCGCGTCAATCCCACTTCACTTTGCGTGCCTTGAAAGCTTACTGTGGTTGTAGGATCAGTCACCTTTGCCACCACGATGCGATCACCGCCAATATCTCCAAAAGTATCTACACGATAATAAACTTGTATCAAATGCTCTCCACTTGCTGTTTCTGCCACAATTTTATCAGCCAATTTTGTTCCCAAATCCGCATAAACCCTAAATAATCCATGTGTTCCTGAGAGATTCTGCATATAAAGCTCTCTTGCATAGCTTTGGTTTGCCCCTGGTGGAGGGATAGGCTGACCTGGTTGAGGAGTGGGCTTGAGCACAAGCTCTTTGCCTATCCTTGAAGATGTTTGCCTATCTTCAAAGTCCATCGTAAAATCTACAAAAGTCAAAGCACTCTTAAAAGGGGAGGTAAAAATTTCTAGGCTAGCAAGGATAGCTTCTTGATTTTCTAGTGTCAAACTTTTGATTTGCGAATCATCAGTCACAATCCAGCGCCCCCCAAGATCTCCATCGCTTTTCAGTCTTACCTCTGCGATGTTTGGAGCCTTGATATCCTGTGTGATAGAACCCTGAAAAATCCCCCCTTGGATATTAACCTTAAGCGTGCTTAGAGTGTCTTTGATTTGGGTATTGACATTGAGATTCCCATTTGTGCGTGCCTCATAAGTGGCCTTAGTGTTTTCAAGACTCAAAAGATCAATCCTTAGACGCGAATCATCCTCTGCCAAGAGATCAAGTGTTCCGCCCTTAAGGCTGGCATTTTGGATTTGAAACTCACTTTTATCTTTTAGCTTGATCTTGATTTCAGCCTCCTCTGCTTCAAAGGCCTTCACTAGTCCTCCAAACTTGGAATTGGTCAAGCTTAGATCAAAGCTGCCTTTGCTGACCTTGATTGAATCAGAAAAAAGACTTGATTCATCAAAGCTTGCCTGAGTTTTAACCTTGCTAAGCTCCATTGTTCCAGAATAAGCTGAGGAACTTGAAAAGCTCATTGTGTTGCGGTGATTGCCTGTAGTGCTTGAAGATTTGAGATTGGCTCCAAAGATGGAGTTATGCAAAGCACTAAGAGTGAGAGAGCTATCTTCTGCCTTTAGCTCTTGAGGATTTTCAAGCGTATTGAAACGCGAATCATCTAAGCCAAAGATAAGATCGGAACTCTTAAGTGCAAGACTACCCTCTAAGGCACTTTGAGCAAAGAGATCTATCCTTGCCCCTTGTGTGTCTTTGAGGCTAATATTGGATTTCAAGAGAGATTGATTAGAAGCTTTGAGGTTAAACCCTCCTTGCTCTTGGGTGATATCCCCTGTAAGCGTGGAAGAATCAAAGCTTAGATCCGTATCTTTGGCAGTGCTTGCAGTGATATTTCCAGTGATAGAAGAGCCATTGCTAGCTGAGATTTTGGCTTTTGTCTCCTTAAGCTCGATATTGCCCTCGATGAAGGATTGATTCCCTAGACTGATTTTATTGTCATCACCCTTTGTGATGGTGACTTCATTGCGCACCCCTGAGCCATTGAGGAATTGCAAATACGAAGAAGTCGCCTCACTGATACTGACCTTGCCCTTAAAAAGAGAGTTATCGCGGAAGATAATATCAGAAGTCCCCTTGTTCTGTGTGAATGTCCCATGCAGAGTAAGGCTTGAGATATCTCCTGTGAGAGCTGTCTCTTCTGATAAGAAATTGCCCTCGATTTTATTTCCTGCGGGGCTGCCTGTGAGATGGGCTATTGTGCTTTTAAAAGTGAGATTTCCCCCTATGCTTGAGCCATTGCTTAGATCAAGCTTGATTTTCCCTCCTTCAAAGAATGCCTCCCCCTTGATTCTTGAA
>CAUWEE010000054.1:0-6337 GCA_963557095.1 uncultured Helicobacter sp.
CTCTCACCTCAAGCAAACTACAGCCTCGACTACTCTCTCTTATCACCAAACACTGTATTATTTTGCTCAAAAAAGACAAAATCATCAGCAATCTCTCTGAAGCCCTCAAAAAAATCAAGGCAGCTAATCCAGACATCCTACCTAGCAATATTTTATTTATCGCTGGCCCCTCAAGAACAGCTGATATTGAATTACAAGTTGTCTTTGGCGTGCATGGACCACAAAAGACTTATGTCATCTTGTATTAGCCTAGCTTCTCCTCTTTAAGCCATTCATAAACGCAACCCTCAAAGAGGGTTGTTTAAGCTACTTGCTTAAGGCAAGTCAATTAAAGCGATGCGATTGCGGTCTCCAAAATATCTCATTGGAGCTTGCAAGCCATAAAAGATCAAAAGCAGTGTTTAAAGATCACGGGCACAAAACAGCCTATGTGAGGAGAACAAAAGTTTTCTGCATAAATCCGCTACACACTCATATATCCCACGATAAAGACAAGCAGAGTTCCTAGAAATAGCGTCAAAAAGGCTTGCTTTCTTCTTTTGTTGCAGAATTTCGTCATGATCAATCCAGAAAAATAAAACAGCAACAAAGAAAAGGCAAAAGCGAAAGCTAAAACATCAAAATACCACTTTCCTTTACCCTTATGCAACATCATTAGATTCCCCATAAAACTCCTTTGGACAATCTTTGCATCCCAAGCCTCTTTCCCCTTTGTCAAAGTCGCACTATAATTCACTCCACCCAAAACCAAAGTCTGATTCTTCCCCTTTTTGAGCTCCTTATCTTCAATACCCCTTAAGCCATTTTTTGCAAGCACATCATTAAGCACCTGTGGAAGCTGATTTTTTTCAACAAGAGGTAGATTAAATTTCCAGATTTTTGCACCGCTATCCTGATTGAAACCACTCAGGTAAAATGCACCACTGAAAACATACAGCAAGGCTAGAGGCAAAAAGAAGAGACTAAGTTCAATGTGAATTTGTCTAAAAATCTTTCCCATTTTTATTCCTTTGTAAAAGTTTTTTGCAAAAAGAATCTAAAACAGAAAAATAAAATTTATCTAAAATGGCGACCCTTAGAAGATTCGAACTTCTGTACCTACCTAGAAAGGGTAGTATCCTTGGCCACTAGATGAAAGGGTCGATCTCAAAATAATTAAAAGGATTTAAGTGGCGGAGCGGACGGGGCTCGAACCCGCGACCCCCTGCGTGACAGGCAGGTATTCTAACCAGCTGAACTACCGCTCCAAAAATCAAAGTGGTGGTCGCTACAAGACTCGAACTTGTGACATCTACCTTGTAAGGGTAGCGCTCTACCAACTGAGCTAAGCGACCAACTTTGAAAATAGAGAAAAGAATTATGAAGTCAAAGTGGTGACCCCTAGGGGACTCGAACCCCTGTAGCCACCGTGAAAGGGTGGTATCCTAACCGCTAGATGAAGGGGCCACTGCGTTTAACTATCAAAAAATGGTGACCCGTGTTGGATTCGAACCAACGGCCCACTCCTTAAAAGGGAGTTGCTCTACCGACTGAGCTAACGGGTCATCTAAGCCCTTGCTTTTGCAAAATAACAAAGTCGGGATTATAATGACAAAAATCATAAAAGTCAATAGAAATTTAAGAATAAGGCAATATCTAAGCTTATTACCCCTCTTCTTAGGTTCAAAAATATCTGATACTTATGTTTTTTTAATCTTAATTCTCTAGAATCTTTCCAAAACTTTTAAGCGAGCAGGGATGTCAAATTTAGAACTTTATCTTATTGCAATTGGGGCCATTCTTTTTATCAGCATTTATGCAAGCAAAATCTCTACAAGATTTGGAATTCCTCTTTTATTGATTTTCCTTATTTTGGGAATGTTGATGGGAAGCCAAGGAATCTTGGGCATTGAATTTGATAACCCCCAGCTTGCTCAAAGCATTGGCGTTATTGCCCTTTTATTCATCCTCTATGATGGAGGCTTATCTACGCGCTATGACAACATTAGGCCAATCCTGACTGAAGGCATCCTCCTTGCAACTCTTGGCGTTTTTATAACCGCCCTAGTTATGAGTATTTGCATCTATTTTTTGCTTGATTTTAGTTTTTTGGAATCTTTGCTTTTGGGAGCTATTGTCTCCTCTACAGATGCTGCTGCGGTATTTGCTATCCTACGCGCAAAAAATTTGTCACTCAAAAATAATGTCGGCGATGTCTTAGAGCTCGAATCAGGGAGCAATGACCCAATGGCAATCTTCTTAACACTCACCACGCTTAGTCTCATTACCGCAACTCAGTGGGATCACTCCTCCTTTTTAGTCCTACTTGGGAAATTCGTCTTGCAATTTGCTCTAGGCATTGGCTTGGGCATTGGTTTTGGCTTCCTTTTCCCCAAAATCTGCTCCTTTTTAAAAATCAAACATGCCAATCTTTATGCTCTATTAAGCGTCTCATGGCTTCTTATTATTTATGGATTCACAGCAAGCATTGGAGGCAATGGCTTTTTGTGCATTTATATTGCAGGAATTCTCATCAATAAAAGCAGCTTTCCTTTTAAACAAAATGTTCTGGACTTTCACGATTCGCTTGCTTGGATGATGCAAATTGTCGTCTTTTTAACTCTAGGGCTTTTAGTCTTCCCTCTAGAACTTGTTGATGTTGCCTTCCCTGCCCTTGTCCTTACCCTGTGTTTGATTTTATTGGCGCGTCCCTTGAGTGTTTTCTCTGTGCTTTATAAGAGTCGCTTCAATCGCAATGAAAAGATCTTCATCTCTTGGGTAGGACTTAGGGGTGCTGTGCCCATTGTGCTTGCAACCTACCCTTATGTTGAAGGCTTAGCAAGCTCTCATCAGATTTTTAATATTGTCTTTTTTATGGTGTTCATCTCTGTATTTGCCCAAGGTATGACCCTGCCCTATGTGGCAAAAAAACTACAAATCACAGAGGAATAAAGTAATCTTAAAACTTTTGTTACCTTGAACCTATAGAATTAGACGCGGAAAACAATTCGGACACACACAACGGAGAGAAATGTTTCAACTCAAACACAAAACTACAAATGATTTAGACTCTTCTTATCTTTCTTGTTTTAAGAAGGCAGAAACTAGAGCTGTGATAAAAGCCTCAAACAATCTGCACTTACACAAAGAGAACAAGTCTCTACATAAAAGCCAAAATGAACAAAAACTTACTTTTTGCACTCAAGGAAACACAATATGAGACTAAGAAAAATTCTATGGATAATCATTTTGCTCAAATTCTTCTTGTTTTATGGTGTTTTGAAATTTTTTGTTTTTGATGAAAATTTAAAAACTCTCTATCCAGATGATAAGTCAAAAAGCCAATTTGTTTTTCAAAATCTCACAAAGGAATAAAGGACCTAGGATGAATGAACTTGCAAGCATTGATTATTCGCGAGCGCAGTTTGCACTCACTGCACTCTATCATTTTCTATTTGTCCCACTAACCTTGGGACTTTCTTTCATAATTGCTATTATGGAGAGCATCTACATCAAAACAAAAAACCCGCAATGGAAATCCATCACGCAATTTTGGATCAAACTCTTTGGGATCAACTTTGCCATTGGTGTTGCCACAGGGATCATTATGGAGTTTGAGTTTGGCACAAACTGGGCGAATTACTCTTGGTTTGTCGGAGACATTTTCGGAGCACCCCTTGCTATTGAAGGACTGATGGCCTTTTTCTTAGAATCTACCTTTTTTGTCATCATGTTCTTTGGCTGGGAGAAAGTCTCACCAAGATTCCATCTCCTCTCCACTTGGCTTGTTGCTATTGGAAGCAATCTTAGTGCCTTTTGGATCCTTGTAGCCAATGCGTGGATGCAATATCCCGTGGGCACAGCCTTCAACCCTGATACAGTCCGCAATGAAATGGTTGATTTCTGGGAAGTTGCCTTTTCTCCATTTGCAACTTCAAAATTTCTCCACACAGTTACAAGTGCTTATGTCTTAAGTGCTATTTTTGTAATTGGTGTGAGCGCATATTATCTTCTCAAAAATCGTCACTTCTCCTCTGCCAAAAAAAGCTTGATTGTTGGGGCAAGCTTTGGATTCCTTGCAATGCTCATGACGGTTTTAAGCGGAGATGAAAGCGCTTATGAAGTCACCCAACACCAACCAATGAAACTTGCAAGTATGGAAGGGCTTTATAAGGGAGAAAAAAGGGCTGGTATTACAGCTATTGGCATCCTCAATCCTCAAAAACAAGTTGGGGATGAGCAGGCTACATTTCTTTTTGATTTCCAAATCCCCTATGCACTCTCTCTTTTGGGACAACGCTCAATCAATGGCTTTGTGGCAGGGATTGATGATTTGATTTATGGCAATCCAAAATATTCCATCCCCCCAATGCAAGAGCGCATTAATAGTGGAAAAATTGCTATCCAAGCCCTCAAAGATTACAAAGAAGCCAAACAAGCTGGAGAGATGAAAAAAGCACAAGATGCCTATATTCTCTTACAAAACAATCTTAAAAATTTCGGCTATGGCTACTTTGAGCAGCCAAAAGATCTCATCCCTGATGTCCCACTTGTCTTTTATAGCTTCCATTTAATGGTCTTACTTGGCGGATGGTTTTTTGTCCTCATCTTAAGCGTGCTTTATCTTTCTATGGCCAACTCCATTGAAAAATTTAGAAAACTCTTATGGGCTTGCATAGGAAGCATTCCCCTAGCATATCTTGCGGTGGAAGCAGGCTGGATCGTTGCAGAATCTGGGCGTCAGCCTTGGGCAATTCAAGATTTACTTCCTGTGCATATTGCCGCAACAGAACTCTCAAGTGTGAATATCAAAATCTCCTTTATACTTTTTGCTCTGCTCTTTAGTGCCTTATTGATTGCAGAAATCAAGATTATGCTCACACAGATCAAAAAAGGATTTGGAGGTGAGCAATGAGTTTAGAGGCTTTACAGATTTATTGGTGGTTAGTTGCAAGTGTTCTACTAGGACTTTTGGCTTCCATGTTTTTCGTGCAAGGCGGACAGATGCAACTCTATATATTGGGAAAAAATGAAGAAGAAAAAACCCTCATTATCAACTCCCTAGGCAGGAAGTGGGAACTCACCTTCACAACCCTTGTCGTTTTTGGTGGCGTGATGTTTGCAGCCTTTCCCCTCTTTTACTCTACAAGTTTTGGAGGAGCGTATTGGGTTTGGCTTGCCATTCTCTTTTGCTTCATCATTCAAGCTGTAAGCTATGAATTTCGCAAAAAACCCAACAACTTTTTGGGAGCAAAAACCTATGAAATCTTTTTGCTTATCAATGGCTATGTTGGTGTTTTTCTACTTGGTGTAGCACTAAGCACATTTTTCTCTGGAGCAGAATTTGAACTAAGCTCTCACAATTTCGTGCTCTGGGGTAATCCTCTAAGAGGACTTGAAGCGCTTTTTAATCCTGCAAATCTCCTGCTAGGCCTTGCCCTTGTTTTTCTCTCTCAAACCTTGGGGGCAAGCTACTTACTCAACAATCTTTCTTCTCCAACAATCACTGCTAGAGCAAAAGGCGCGATCTTACTCAAGGGCTTACTTTTCCTTCTCTTTTTCCTTAGCTTTTTAGCTTGGATTTTTTGCAAGGAGGCTTTTATCCTCACAGACAAAGGTGTGCAGATTCAGGCATTTGGCTATCTTGCGCTTTTTTTATCTCATCCTTTGTTTTTATTGGGTTTAAGCCTTGGAGCAGCGCTTGTTATTTATGGGATCTATCTTGGAGGAGTTCAAGGCAAGGATAAAAGTATTTTTCCTCTTTTTGTTGGAGTATTCTTGGCTGTCTTTGCCCTCTTTGGCAATCTTGGAGTAAATGGGGGAATCTTTTATCCCTCCTTGCTTAACCCCTCTGCCTCCCTTAGCATTCACAATGCCTCTTCAAGTCACTACACGCTTAAAACTATGGCTTATGTCTCTATTTTGATTCCTTTTGTGCTTGGCTACATTAGCTATGTATGGAGCAAGATGGATGGCAAAAAGCTTAGTCAAGAAGAGCTAGAACAACAAAAAGAAAAATACTAGGAGAGCAAATGTTTTTACTTATTTTATGGCCGCTAATGATTTATGCAGCTTACCGTTTCGTCCTTTTAAATATTAAGCATATTGAAGAAAAAGAGGAGAAATAACTCTCCCTCTTTTTCTCCTACCCTCCTCCCTCCATTTTCTCAAACTTTCTATTTGGAACATTTATTGCTGATACTTAATGAAATTTTACTTTGGAGCAAAGGAATGCAAAGCGGATATTACAGCGCAACAGGCGGAATGATAAGTCAATTTAATCGCCTTGATCTCATTGCAAACAATCTTGCCAATCTCAATACCAATGCCTACAAAAGGGACGATGTCGTCATTGGAG
>CAUWEE010000055.1:0-6220 GCA_963557095.1 uncultured Helicobacter sp.
GGGTTTTAATCAAACAAAACGAGAGATTCTTAATCCAACAAGCAATCACAATGCATTGCTAGGTAAGCACAATAATTATCTTGTATCTACACAAATTGGTGTTGCAAAGGATTTTGGGCTCTCTTCTTTTGTTTTGCAGCCAATGATTGCTCTGAGTTACACTGCGCTTTTTCAAAAGGCTTATGAAGAAAAGGGTGCAATCTTTGCCAAATCTTATGATGGAGGAGTCCATAATGATCTTCTTTCTTCATTGGGGCTTCAAGTCACTTATGCCAAAGATATGGGACAGCTTGAGCTTCGTCTAAATGCATTTGGTTTTTATAATTTGCACTTTTTAAATACTTTGAAAAACAAAGCAGCTTTTATTGATTCTTTGGATGCTTCTTTTGTCCAGCAAATCACCTTAGAGCGACACAGCTTCTTGAGTGGTCTAGGTGCAGAGATTTACTATGGCAGCTATTTTGCGAGATTGGGGCTTAGTCATGAAGTGGGTAAAAAATATTTCTTGCTCAATACAAATCTCACAGTTGGAATAAATTTTTGAGTTGAGATAATCAAGAACCAAGCTCTTAAGCATCGTCGGATTTTAAGTATGATTTTAGTTTCAATAAGCATTCCTTTTTAGGAGTGCAACAATAAATTTGCAAGGTGGTTGATTGATGAAACTCATGGGGCAAAACTTCAAAATACAATTTATGTTTATTCTTTTAGGTCTTATGTTTGGCGTTTTGAATGCAGAAGAATTGCAAGGTGCTAAACCTGAGCCATTTACTCCAGTGCAAAAGCTTGTCGATCCGCCAAAAGATACTGCAATTAAGGTTTATACTAGTATTGATACTTATTGCTATGTGCCCTATGTTGCACAAAGTGGGACGGTGTATCTTATGCTTGATTTTTGTTCCAAAGCACCAAAGGCGCGCTATGATGTGTTTGGAAGATTGGGTTATGAGATCAATCAGACTTGGCTTTGTATCACCGCTCCAGATTCTGTAGCTATTTCGCGTAAGAGGAGTGATTATGTCACACTTCGCCCTTGTGTGATCAATAATAAATCTCAACAATGGCAGCTTAAAGATGGCATTTTTTATGCCACAGATAATTCTTACACTCTCAAAGATGATGGGACTTATATTTATGCAGCTCTCACTCGAGACACTTCCTTGAAAGCTCATATATTGCATAAAGATATGCAATCATGGGTAGATACCATAGCTCAACCTATGAATTTAAGTATCGAAACTTTTATCGCTTGGGATTTGAATACAAAGGATGGAAGTGAGCGATATTTCCTCAAAAACAATAGCTCTGATAAAAACACAACAACACTCTTTTATAATTTGGAAAGCGGCCATATCTCCACCTTTGCTAGTCCTAATCTGCAATGTATGTATAGCGATAATCAGGGTTATGAGTGGAATTGGGTTTGGTGGGATAAATGCACAGATGTCACAGATGATGCGCGTGCGATTTGGAGGATTATTACCACAAAGGAGAGAGAAATTGCCTTTTTAAATGTTCAAAATAATGCCTTAAGGCTTACACGCTATGGAATCCATTGGGGTGTGCCTTATACGGCAAGTGCGTCATATATTCAGGGCGATAGTGCAAACTCTCCAGTTTCTAGCTTTGCGGTGAGTAATGATTGGTTTGAATGGCAAAGATTTCTTGCCTTAAACAATGGCAAGAACCTTGATTTTTGTCCAGCCCCAGATAAGAGGTTTAAGCGCGTCAAGAGAGATCTTAACCCGGCTCCACTGCCCTCTACTTTTTTGCTTAGTCCGCAGTGGCGTGAAAGACTAAGGGCGATTATCAATACTACTAATGGCTCAAGGACTGGTGTTGGAGTTTGTGGAATCTGTCTTTTGCAATCCTTTCAAATCATTGCTGAAATTTTGGAAAATCCACAAACGCCAAGGACAAGTGGAGGTTATTTCTTTGATACGCAGGAGGGTGCAAATCCTTTTGCCTCATTTGAGCGGAGAAATTCTATTTTGTATGCGACATTGGATGATATTTTGACTTGGTATCGTTTGTATATACGAAGGGGGACTTTGGTTACAGAAGAACTCATTACGCTTAATAGTAATAATATGGCAATGGCAACAGCTATTTCGATGTTACCCCAATATGATTGGAATATCCCTGTTGTTGGACTAACACAGGCGCAAATCAATGGAGCTATTGATCGTCTGCTTAATGCTCCAAATGGAAGTTTGTTTATTTTGCTTATGGATATACAAACTCAAGGTCGAAGCGGATCACATGCTATGGTAGCTATCCGCGCTATTGATGGCCTACATTTGATTCCAACAAATGTCATGCTAAGCGCATTTGATTTTCAAGAAGCAACTAGGGCAATCCATACGCGCGAGGAGTTTTTAAATTCTTTTCATCGTTATGGTTTTAGTTTGATTTCTTTATCTTTGTTGCAGGTAAGCTCTTTTCATCCTTCATTTTTTGCTAATGTGATTTCGGTCAATAATTGTGCAGGTGAGGGTGGAGATAGGAGGGGAAGCGGCAGCTTTCCTAGTAGTCAGAGCATCAATCAATGTCCAAGCGGAAGGTGCTTGCCATGATTTGATGTGTCTATAAAACCAGTTAAGGAGTTTTTATGCCTCTAATTTTTGGTTTATTGTTATCTTTACAATGGGTTTTAGCAGTTTCAGTTCAAAGTCAAAGCACTCCGATACAAAGAGCAGATACTCCAAGGGATGCGCCTATTAAAATTGTTACCTCTGACAAATACACACTTTGTTATATTCCAACTTTTTCTCTTGGGGCAGAACATGGATCTTATATTGGGATTTTGAGTTGTTCTGTGGGTGATGCGATTCCAGCACGCTATGATGTATTTGGGCGCATTGGATTTGAGATTGAAGAGACTTGGCTTTGTATCACCGCTCCAGATTCTGTAGCTATTTCTGGGAGAGATAAGGATTACCTTTATCTCTCGCCTTGTGCGATTAATCTTAAGAGTCAGCAGTGGCGACTTGTCAATGGCAGTTTTTATTCCAATGATCAATCTTATAGCATCAAAGATGATGGTAGCTATCTGTATGCCGCGCATAAGCTAAATAAAGATCTTAGAGTTCATAGCTTGCATACTTCGATGAAGGATTGGCAAAATACCATTGCTATTCCTGGGAATCTTAGTCTTGCGATGTGGATTGGATGGGGACTATGTACCGATAGAAAAGCTTCACGAGATAATCGCGCATATTTTAAGCCCGTGCCTATATCTGAGACTGCCTTTGCATTTGAAGATAAAGATAGGAATGTTTTGAGGGTGACAAGATATGGATCTCATTGGGGAGTGCTTTATGCAGTCAATAAGAAGTATCTCCCAAAGGATACGGGCAATAGCCCAACTTCTGCTTTTGTTGTGAGTGATTTAATGCATGAGTGGCTAAGATATGTCGATGGAAACATTGGTAAAAACCTGCATTATTGCCCAGCAAGTGGAAGTAAAGAAGGTTTGGCATCCCAGGTGCCTCCTCTACCCACAGGTTTTAGTCTTAATCGAGAGTGGATTGATCGGTTTTATGCAACCAATCGTTCTGCTGATGGTGTCCGTAGTGCAAGTGGAGTATGTGGAGTTTGTCTCCTTCAGGCTTATCAAGTCTTAGCAGAGATCTTAAATGATCCAACTAGGCCTCCAACTAGGGGCTATTTTTTTGATACTGCAGTAGGAACAAATCCTTTCCTCTCATTTCGCGCAAGAAATGCACTCTTGCATGATACTTTAGCGGATATCTTAGATTATTATAATTACCCGCTTACGCAACGCAGAGATGCTTTCTTCTTGAATGTAGATCGAGCTTTTGCAAGCAGTATTTCAATGTTGCCCCAATACAATTGGCATAGACTTGGCGTAACCACATCAGAGAGTGGTATTCGCACTTTGATTGAAAATGTGATTAGCCAGCCTTCAGGGAGTACTTTTCTTTTGATGCTTGCGCGATATGATGTTCAGATGCGTCGGCTAAATGGGCATGCAGTAGCAGCTTTGCGCCTGCAAAATGGTGTGGTTGTCATTCCAGCCAATTCACCCTATATCTCTCTAGAGGAATTTGAGGATCGACTAAGGCCAGCAAATACAACAACAGAGGTTATAGAAAGATTGACGAGCTATGGCCCTAGGCATTTGCAACTAGTCGGCTTAGGAGTATTTGAGCTTGATCGGGCTTATTCTAATTCTTTTGAAACGATTGCTTCTTTTGGTGATTGTGATGGGGATGGTAGAGATAGAAGGGGTAATGCCCTGCTCCCTATCCCAGAATTGCTCAATCAATGCATTAGTGGCAGATGCGAATGGTGACAAAATAGACAAGGTTAAAGATGCTGAAGGTGGCTGACATTGCAGAATTGAAGGATGGATTAAATGAGTGCATCTTGGATGCTCATAAATTTTTCATTTATAAGAAGGGGTCAAACATTAGGGTCTATGATTCTATCTGCCCCCATCAGGGTGGGACTTTGCATAGGGAGGGTGATGAGATCTATTGCAAAGTGCATCATTGGCGTTTTGATAGTCATAGTGGAGAAGCTTTGAATATCAAAAATACAAGGCTCTTTGAGTATGAGACTTATTTAGATGATCAAGGTGTGGTGTATATCTCTTATCATCTTCCTTCTTCATCTTTTGATCCTTTACCCCCCCCCCCCTAATTCATCCTTAGTAGATGATATTTCTTGTGTGATGCATCTGCATTCTCATGCAAGTCTAGAATTTAGGCGACAAGACTTTTCTTTGCTTTGTGATCCTTGGCTTGAAGGTTTGGCTTTTTTTGGTGCATGGAGACATTATCCTAAGCCTAGAATCAAAGCTAGGGATTTAAATCCTAGTGCGATATGGATTTCTCATGAGCATAGCGATCATTTTCATCCTCAAACCTTAAGTCAATTTGATAGAAGTATTCCAATCTATATTCCCTCTTTTCTCAATCATCGACTTGAAGAGAGGCTTCAAGCTTTGGGATTTAAAAAAATCATCAGTCTTGGATTTGGAGAGCGGGTGCAGCTTGCAAATGCTTTTTATCTCACTATCTATGAGCCTGCTTCTTTGTGGAATGATTCGCAAGCACTGCTTGAGATTGATGGATTTAGAATTTTAAATATTAATGATGCGGGGGTGAATTATCGGATTCATCAAGAAATTGGAAGAGTGGATTGCATTGCTTCTTCTTTTTCGCCTGGTGCTTCGGGATATCCTGCGACATTTACACATTTGAGTAGGGAAGAAAAAAAGAAAATTTATCTTAGAAGCAAGGATGCGAGTTTGGAGATGTTGCTTGAGGTTTGCAGATTGTATGAGGCAAGCTACTTTCTTCCTTTTGCTTCACACTTTGTCCTTAATCATCCAAAACATTTGCCCTATATGCAATTGGTGGAGAAAAATACACTTGAGGATGTCAAAGAAAAGTTTGGTGGTAGTGGGGTATCTGTCATTGATCTTTTGGCAGGAGATTCCTTTGATCTTAAGACTTGTGAGTTTAAGAAGCTAGCAAGAGATGCCAAGCTTTACACAGCCTCACATATTCAAAGAGAAATTCATCGTGAGTTTGATTTGGAAGAGTTTGAGTCTTACTATCCAGATGTAAGAAAATATGCTTTGGATATGGAGCTTGTCTTTGCCTACTTTAAAAATCTAAATTTAGTGCCTGAAATGCGATTGTGCGAAGATTTGAGTGTAAGCGTTTATCCTGATTTTTCTTCCACTTTTGCTTTTTCTTTTGAGATTAAAGAAGGCAGCCTCAAAATCCTAGATTCTCTTCTGCAGGCTCCAAATCTCACGATCAAAATCCCCAGCGAGATCCTGATGTATATTTGCAAACATAATGAATCTTGGGATGAAGCGACTATTGGCTATTGGTGTGAATTTAGTCGCAATCCAGATGTTTATCATGCAGAGTTTTGGAGGATGCTACAAGCACCTTTTTATCTAAAAAGTCTGGAGATGCACGAAGACTCAAGGAGAGATCAAGGGATTTGTGAGCAGAGCAATATTGCAGGGATTATGGAGGAGCTTGGAGAAGTTGGGGCTAAAATTATGTCGCGCTATGGTTTGTATTGTTTGACTTGTAACAAAGCACCGATGGAAACGCTTAAGCAAGCATGCAATATGCATGGAATCAATCAAACAAAAATGCAAAGGCTTATAAAAGAGCTCAATCTTCACTTAGGGCAGCAAAAAGTCTAGGTGCTTGCAAGGCAAAGATAG
>CAUWEE010000056.1:0-6132 GCA_963557095.1 uncultured Helicobacter sp.
AGGGAGATTTTCATCTTTTATTTCAAGCGGGGGCAAATTTTATTGTCAATCAGGCTGCAAGAATCTATCTTGAGGCTTCTACAGGCTTTTTGGGTGCAACATCGACAAACTATGGAATCAATGCTGGGGTGAGATTTGTTTTTGGACCTAAAAATACAAGACGCTTAAAAGTGCCTTCTCTTACGCCTCCTCCACCTCCACCAGAGCCCGAATATGATCCGCGCAATATTCCAGTGATTACAGACAATACAAAATCAGATATTAGGAGCAATAATGGAGTCAAAGCCTCTCCCTATGACAGCGACTACTTTATTAATACCCGTAAGAATTTCCGTGATCAAACAAGCTTAAGAAAGTAGATGAGGCATAATTACAAGATTAAAAACACACAAGGAAATTTGATGAAAAAAATTTGTCTCTTCTTTTGTTTCTTGCTTTCTTTGCTTCAAAGTCAGGATTTTTATAATTTAACCCAAGAGATAATTCAGCTCAATAAACAGCTACAAAATCCCACTTCGACCAAAACTCTTGTTGAGCTAACACAGCAAAAAGACAAGCTGATGAAGCAAATCGCTCAAAGCATTGCAAAAAAACAATTTTCATCCTCAACAGATCTAGAAAAAGCCATCAGCACACTTGATAATGCACTTTCTAACTCGCAACAAATTCAAAATCCCTATTCACTTGCTCTAAATACTTTGCAACTCAATACTCTTCTTGCCAAAAAGGAATTGCTTGAATGTATTGAGACTTTGGCAAAAAAAAATCACTTCTTTACCACTCACTCTCAAGTCAATCATCAAATCTTGCGTGCGATTGAAAAGCTTAAAAGCTTTGAGCAGTTACCTACTAAGGAGCTAAGTCCTACAGAGCTTAAGGAATTTCAGTCCGCACAAGCTGGCTTTTCTATCGTGCTAGAGAGCTATATTGAGATTTTGAATTTTTTAAATAGCAATATTGGTTTATTCCTACCTGAAAATTTTTGGAGCAATTTTAGTTTTTCTTGGATGCTTGAGCAGGCGACTGCTCTTTTGCCCGAACAGATTCGGCATACTGTGATTATTAAGATTATTTTTTCTTGCTGCCTTTTTGCCCTTGCGTTTTTTCTAAGATATCCTCTTGCTCATCTTTTGCTTAAATTCATTAGCACACTTTCACGCTTTTTAAAAAGTCAAGATATTCAAGAGCAGATCAAAGAGCAGGTCTCCACGCCAATTTTGTGGATCATTCTTTTGCTAAGCTTTAATCTCTCTTTGGATATTTTAAGCTATCCTCTCCCTGTCTCTCCCAAGCTAAAAATTTGGCTTAATGCTTGCTTTATCATCTGTCTTTCTTGGCTTGCAATCTTGTTTTTCAAGGGCTATGGAACAGCGATTTTGGGAGGACTTGCTCAAAAGAATAATAGCTTTAGGCGAGAGGTTATCAATCTCTTGCTTAAGGTGCTTTATTTTTTGATTGTTGTGATTGCAATCTTGGTGCTTTTGAAAAACTTTGGTTTCAATATCTCTGCCCTGATTGCCTCTCTAGGAATTGGTGGTTTGGCTGTAGCCTTTGCAGTCAAAGATATGCTTGCAAACTTTTTTGCCTCCGTGGTTTTGCTCTTTGATAACTCTTTTAATCAAGGGGATTGGATTGTCTGTGGAGATATTGAGGGAACGATTGTTGAGCTTGGTTTGCGTCGGACGACAATTCGGACTTTTGATAATGCGATGCTTTTCGTGCCAAATTCACTTTTGGCAAATGGCAGTGTCAAGAATTGGAATCGTCGCAAGCAGGGGAGGCGTATCCGCTTCCAAGTTGGCGTCGCCTATAGCTCTACTCCTGAACAGATTCGAGCCTGTATCCGCGATATTCAGCTGATGCTCTTCAAACACCCTGATATTGCAAAGGAGGGTGATGAAAGACAGCCGTTAAGTCATTATGAGCTTGATCTTAAAAGCAGTATTGTTTCTTTGGATGACTTGCTAGGTTATAAGAGCAATCTCTTTGTTGTTCTTGATGAGTTTGCTGGCAGCTCTATCAATATTTTGATTTATTGTTTTTCAAAAACGACAAATTGGGGAGAATGGCTTAATGTGCGCCAAGATGTGATGCTTAAGATTATGGATATTTTAGATGAACATAAGCTAAGCTTTGCCTTCCCAAGCCAAAGTCTCTATATTGAAAAAATGCCAGAGGGCTTTTTGCAAGAGAGGGTTTAGAATTTTGAGAGGATAAATAAGAAGCTCTCTCACAAGAGCTTTGTATCTTGATCTTTTTCTAGCCCCCCTTTTTTACAACCCGCTTAGAATCTAAAGCTAAACTTCACATCAACACTATGCCCCTCACTCTCTCTCCCATACTCTCCTAAATAATTGATCTCAAAGCTTAAGGGTTTTTTAAACTCAAAACCCAATCCAGTCTCAAGGATGCCTAAGAGTTTGTCTAAGGATTGAGTAGTTTTGAAAGTTCCTTGAGGGAGTCTTAGAGAGCTTTGAAGCTTATTCCCAAAAAGAGCGGCTTGCATTCCTAGCTTCACTCTTGGAGAAAAAGTAAAGAGAGCAAATTCAAAATCTTGCTTATATTGAGCTTGAAGCAAATAATGAAGTGGAGTAAGAGTAGAGGCAGCATAGAATTGAGAATCAAGGTTTTGAAAGTTTGTGAAGGAGAGTTGAGGAAGATGAAGCACTTGTTGAGAGAGACCAGTTTCTAAGTTAAAGAGAGCAAAGCTAGTCTTAAACTCTGCTCCTGCTAGAAAATCTAGAATCATTCCCCCGCTTAGTTTTCTAAGCTCTTGAGTTTTTTCATTGCTTGGACTAAGGCTATAAGTGTTTTGCACAAGTAAAGCACTAAGATCTGTTCTTAAAAAGGGAGTAGAGAGTTTTTAAATGCAGGCAGAGATTTTTGAATGCAAGCCAAGAGAGTAAATCCAGTTTGAAGCCCTCATCTTGCTCAATAAAGAGCGTGGAGCGCTTTGAGTCAAACTGCTGTTTTGATATTCTACTCCTAGATGAAAGCCTAGAAGAATTTGATGTTCAAAGCTCTTTGTTGCTCCTGCAAATACACCTCCCATCTGTGTCTTGATAGGAGAGAGATCTTGGGGCTTAAATCTTGAAAAACTATAATAAGGGAGAATGAAGCTAGTCCAGTCATGAGAGCCAAAATCTTCCATGTTTTGTGTATATGAGGGGGGAGGGGCATCACTTTTGACTCCAGAGAACTTGCTTTGAGGAGCTTGAGCTAAACGCAGATAATGACTAAAAGAGTCTTTTTGGGTAAGAGAGCTTTTGCTTTCTTGACTTGGCTTGTTGTGTCGTTTAGTAGAGCCTTGAGACTTGGATAAGCTTTGGCTATCCATCACACGAGCAAGAGCACTTTGTAAGCGTGTGGAGAAAGAGCTAAGAGTGCTAGCACTTTGCAAGGTTCTAAAATGCCCAAAGCTTTGTTCTGGTTTCACATCAAGACTAAAGCCTGTAGCTGTGATTTTAAGTGTATAGAGGCCATCAGCTGTTTTAAGATTGGAGAGGATGATTTGAGGGAGTTCAGATGTTTCAATCTTAGTGCCTAAAACGTCTTGAAATTCAATTTTTTGATTGGAATTAGAAGTTCCCTGATTTTTCATATCAAAGCCAAAAAAATGATCGATCTTAAATTCCTTTCCTAGTTCTGTGCCCTTATCCACAAGTGCAATAAAACTATGCTTTCTTCCCCCTGCAAGCTTAACTTTTGGACTAACTCCATTTGCCTGTCCATTGTGTCCGCCTCCATTCTCTATACTAATCCCCATCCCTCCTTGGCTTTCATAAGAGTGATTCACCCCAAAAGCAAAATCATCTGCAAGAGTAGCACTTGCATTTCCTGCACCTTTTTCAAAGAAGAGATGAGCAACTCTTCCTTTATTGTCAATCTTTACTGCAGAATCTTTCCCATGCATTCTGATTGAATCAATATCCCCATAGTTAGTGATGCTATTTGAAGCACTGGTGATGACTATGGCATCATGTATGTGACCATTAAGAATCTTTCCATAGTTTTTGATCTCTAATTGTCCTTGTCCCTTGACATCGGCAATACTCTGTCCTGAACCTCCTGCAATCCCTCCTTTAATTAGCCCAAGATTGACAATCACTGCTCTCCCTCTTGCTTCAATGACATTAGTTGTATCTCCATCATCTGCTGATGCTGTGCTAATCATTGTGCCTTCATTATGAAGGATAAGAGATGAGTGCTCATCAAACTTGTTGTCTGATCCATTGACATCTCCTGACATAAGATAGATTTGAGCCAAAGAAGAGCTGCCAAAATTATTGAAAATAATCTCTCCTCTTGCAGTGATGCCATCTCCGACATTGGTAGTATTAGTGCTTGATTTAACTGTGCCTCTATTATTAAAAACAAGGGATTGAGGTATATCTGTGCTCTGTTTTGCACTAAGTCCTTTCTCAAGTCTAAATACAGCCCCTTCCTTATTCTCTATCACAAGCTTCCCCGAATAACTAATACCCGCATCAATGTTGTAAGCTATGGCTCCGTTTTCATTGATGAAAGTTACATTTTTTGCTTCTTCTGCATTGATACCAAGAGTCCATTGGCTTGTTGCACTGTTTCCAAAATTGCGAATGAATAGGTTCTATGGTTTTAGGAAGTATAAGAATTTGCTCACCACTTAAACCCATCTTTGAAATGGAGAGATTGCTTAAAAAGCGAGTTCTGCTGCCTACATAAATAATTCTTGTTCCTGAAGTTGCCTCCTTTGCAAAATAAGCATCTTGTCCAAAGACAAGTCTAAGCTCATTGTATTTGCTTGTTAGATCTGTTTTCTTTATCTCTCCTTCGATCAAGATTGCTGAGAGTGGAATCTGAGTGGATAAAAGAGCGATAAGGGGAAAGGAGTGTAAAAGTTTTTTAGAAGAGTTTTTTGAGATTTTTTGTATCTGTCTTTGGATAGAAGGCTTGGCATGATTACATCCTTAAGCGATTTTATTTAGCTTAACATAATTATTTGGACTGTTTTGGAGTTTTAGAGGAGGGGAGAAATGAGGAGAGTTGAGTTGTGCTCTAGTTCGTGCCAAAATGGCACGCACTTACTGCTTGAGCGTTAGGAGGGTATTTAGGATTTGATCTGAAGTCGTTACGGCTTTTGAGTTGGCTTGGAATCCTCTCTGCGTAACAATGAGTTGAGTGAGGCTTCTAGATAAATCCACATTGCTCATTTCAAGCTTACTTCCGCTAATTCCCCCTCTTTTTCCTGTATTTGGAGCTCCAATGATTGGAGAACCTGAGTTTGCGCTCTGGGAGAAGAGATTGTTCCCTTCTGCTTGCAGACCTGCGTTATTGGCAAAGCTTGCAAGGGCAACTTGTGCAAGGGCCAAGCTCTTTCCATTGCTAAAAGCTCCAAGCAAGGCGCCATTATTGTCAAAGCGAATATCTGTCAAATCTCCTGCTTGATAGCCATTTTGATCGATAGCATAGGTTTCTGAAATACGATCTACGCTGCTTAAGCCATCAAAGCTTTTGTTAGATCCAAAAGCCAAATCAATGCGTTGAGGGCTTTTTGCTCCATTTTGAGGTTCAAACTCAATAGAGGCGGGATAAATGCCTGAAAGACTGCCATCTCCATTGAAGGTTACTCTTCCACCTTCTAAAATGTTGGGATAGGCTTCACTTGCTCCTACCAATCTTGCAGGGGTGGGGACAATGGCTCTAAAGCCCCACTCTAATGGACCGCTTTTGTAAAACTCAAGGCGAACATTATGCTTAGAACCTAAGGAGTCAAAAATATCAATGCTTGCATTATGAACTGCTCTTGTAAATTTGTCTGAGGCTACAGACTTTCCTCCCTCAAGGAGTGCTGTTGTATTGAGTGCTGACATCGCATCTTTAAACATAATATTGCTTGTTACATTATCTGATGAGTAACCAGTAACAAGAATATTTAGAGGGTCATCAATCTCATTTCCATCATCTTTATTAAGTATTTCAAACATTCCATTGGAATTGACTGTGACTGAAACACTTGAGGTGCTGTCTTTGTAGGGGCCATCAGGGTTTTTGACCATATTGGCATCATGCTGCATAAGCTCTCTGAGTTGTTCTGTGGTCTTGAATTGTCCTGTGGTGAAATCGGGTTCATTGCTCGTTGTATATTTGTAG
>CAUWEE010000057.1:0-6066 GCA_963557095.1 uncultured Helicobacter sp.
GAACGATCATATTTCTATCGATAAGGAATGATCCTCTTAGTGCAACTGCATTTCCAAATAGCACATCATAATCTCTTGCAATATCGTGTGTAAGATCGGCTACCATTGGGAATTGAACTTGTCCGATACCACCTTGATCGATTGGAGTGTTTTTCCATGCAAGATGAACGAATTCTGAGTCGATAGATACACCAATCACATTGAAACCTTTGGCTTCAAAATCTTTCACTCTTTTGTCAAAGGCAATGATTTCTGATGGACAAACAAAAGTGAAGTCTTTTGGCCAAAAGAAAAGAACAGTGCCATTCTTGCCTAGATTTTTTGAAAGTTGAAAATTCTCGACAATTTGACCATCAGCCAAAACCGCTGTGGCTGTAAAATCGGGAGCTTTTTTTGTAACTAGCATTTGAAGATCCTTTTAATTTTTTCTTTTAAAGATAATAAAAATTATTATCTAGGTTTAAATTATATATTAAATAGATCTTGAAATTTGTTTCATAAAACCAAAACTTTGAATGAGCCCTGAATTTAGTGTTAAAATACGAAAAATTTCAAATACAAGGTGATTTTATGAAAAATGAGTTTTTATTTACCTCAGAATCTGTAACAGAGGGGCATCCAGATAAGATGGCTGATCAAATCAGCGATGCAATTTTAGATTATATTATCGAGCGTGATCCAAAGGCTAGAGTTGCTTGTGAAACTTTGGTTTCAAATGGGCTTTGTGTCATTGCTGGAGAACTTAAAACCACAACTTACGCACCAATGAGAGAAATTGCAAAAGATGTAATCAAAGAAATTGGCTATACCGATGCACTTTATGGTTTTGATTATAAAAGTGCTGGGATTTTGAATGGTGTTGGCGAGCAGAGTGCAGATATTAATCAGGGTGTGGATCGTGAAGATGGAGAAATTGGGGCAGGGGATCAAGGATTGCTGTTTGGTTATGCGTGGAGAGAGACGGATGTGTTGATGCCGCTTCCTATTTATCTCTCTCATCAGCTTACACTGGGATTATCGCAGAAGAGAAAGGATGGCACCTTGCCATTTTTGAGGCCTGATGGAAAGTCTCAGGTTACTATCAAATATGTTGATGGTCAGCCTGTGGGAATTGATACTATTGTTATCTCTACTCAACATTCTCCAGAAGTAAGTCAGCAACATATTCGAGATGCTGTCATTGAGGAGATCGTGTATCGTTATATTCCCAAGAGCTATCTGAGTGACAATATTCGTTATTTTGTCAATCCTACTGGGCAATTTATTATCGGTGGGCCACAAGGGGATGCTGGACTTACTGGGCGGAAAATCATTGTAGATACTTATGGTGGAAGCTGTCCACATGGAGGAGGAGCATTTAGCGGTAAGGATCCAAGCAAGGTTGATCGAAGTGGGGCATATGCAGCAAGATATGTAGCTAAGAATCTTGTTGCAAGTGGAGTTTGTGATAAGGCAACTGTGCAAGTGGCTTATGCAATTGGTGTAGTCGAGCCAGTTTCGATTCTTGTCAATTCTCATGGAACAGGAAAGGTTGAGGATTCTAAGCTCTGCGAATGTGTCAAAACAATTTTTAAGCTTACGCCAAAAGGAATTATTGAAAGTCTTGATTTATTGCGACCAATTTATCGCAAAACTGCTGCTTATGGTCATTTTGGAAGAGAGTTACCTGAATTTACCTGGGAAAAGACAGATAAGGTTGAAGCAATTAAGGATTTTCTCAAAATATAGGGTAAAAAGAGATTTTTAAGCTTGAAGTGGAAAAAATTTTACTATACTCATAATTGGGTTTAAAATGAGAATCTGTAACCATATTTTAAGAATTAAGGAGATAAAAGATGTCTGTAAAAATTACTGATATTTGCATTGCTTGTGGATCATGTATTGATGAGTGTCCAGTGAGTGCAATCGTTGATGATGATGATAATCCAACGGGCGAAGGAATATATTATGTTTATCCTGATAAGTGCGTTGAATGTGTTGGGCATAATGATGAACCAGCTTGTGCAAGCGCTTGTCCTACTGATGGCTGTATTGTTTGGAGTGCAGTTGGAACAACAAGTCGAGATGAAATTAGTGTGGATTTAAGGGATGGAACACATCCTGTCTGTTAATTTAGCTTTGGAAATAGGATCTCTGATATAAATGCGATCTTGTTTCACGCTTTTCTCTAAACATTTTAAGTTTTAGATATAATTTCAGCTTTGATTTTCTCTCTAGGAGTTTCTATGGAAAGAACCCTTTCAATTATTAAGCCTGATGCAGTTAAGAAGAATGTAATTGGAAAGATTATTAGTCGATTTGAAGAGAATGGATTGAGAATCGCAGGAATTAAAAAACTCTTGCTTTCAGAGAAGCAAGCTGGAGAGTTTTATGCGATTCATAAAGAGCGTCCATTTTTCAATGACTTAGTGAAATTTATGACAAGTGGATCTGTAGTTGTAATGGTTTTGGAAGGTGAAAATGCTGTTCTAAGGAATAGAGAATTGATGGGTGCAACCAATCCAAAAGAGGCAAAAGTGGGGACAATTAGAGCGGATTTTGCTGAAAGTATCGATGCTAATGCTGTGCATGGAAGCGATAGCATTGAGAATGCAAAAGTTGAAATTGACTTTTTCTTTGATTCTAAAGAAATTTGTTAAGATTTTTTAGAGACCTGTGAAAATAGACTTTAGAAAGATTGCCTTTCAGCCCAAAGCCTTTTTCATTCAAAATGAAACTTTAGTTTTTGAAGGAGAAGTCAAACGGATTGGAGATAAGCTTTTTAGAGTCAATGCGATTTTGAATGGCGAGCTCAAATTGGTTTGTGATCGAAGTGGTGAGGAATATTTTCAAAAAATAGAGGAAGATTTGGTTTTGTATATTTCAAATGGGATTTGGGATACACAAAGCCAAAAAGTAGATGATTTGGATGTCATTGAATTTTTTGATGGCTTTATTGATTTTGAATATATTTTGCAAAGCGAAATTGATTTGATTCAGATGCAATATCATATTAAAGAAGGAGAATAAAATGGCAGTTCCTAAAAGAAGAGTGAGTAAAACTCGTGCGGCAAAGAGAAGAACACATTATAAAGTGGTTTTAGCAGCTCCAGTAAAAGATCAGGATGGAAACTGGAAGCTCCCTCATACAGTGAGCAAATTTTCAGGTAAATATTAAATCGCTGAAATGAAAATTATCATTGATGCAATGGGGGGTGATTATGGAGTGACTCCATCTGTTCAGGGGACAATTCAGGCATTACAATATAAAAATTTTGAAGCTTTTATTGTTGGCGATGAAGAACAGATTAAACCTCTCATTCCATCAAAACTTCTCAATCGTCAAATTCACATTGTTCACTCCTTAGATTATATTAGGATGGAAGAACAGGCTTCTAGTGCAATAAAAAGACAAGAGAGTTCTATTTATGTTGGAATAGAATTATTAAAAAACAATCAGGCTGATGCTCTAGTTTCTGCTGGACATAGTGGTGCTACAATGAGTTTGGCGACTTTGAAACTTGGGCGCATACAGGGTGTCTCGCGTCCAGCAATTTGCACTACCATGCCTACAATTACAAACTCTTATAGTCTCATCTTGGATGCTGGGGCAAATACGGATTGTAAACCCGAATATTTACTTGATTTTGCCTTGATGGGCTATGAATATTGTAAAAATGTCATGGGAATCGCTGAGCCAAAGGTTGGACTCCTTTCTAATGGCGAGGAAGAAAGCAAGGGGAATGAACTCACAAAGGAAGCATTTTTATTGCTCAAAAAATATCCTTTTTTTGTAGGGAATGTAGAAGGCAAGAATATTTATGATGGGAGTGTAGATGTCATTGTTTGTGATGGATTTAGCGGCAATCTTGTTTTGAAGGCGAGTGAAGGCGTTGCTCAAACAATTGTAAAACTTATTAAGCGAGAGATTAAAAAATCATTTTGTGCAAAGATTGGAGCATTGATGATGCAAAAGGTTTTTAAGACTTTAAAGAATAAAGTGGATTATTCTGAATATGGAGGAGCTCCTTTGCTTGGCGTAAATAAAAATGTCATTATTAGCCATGGAAGTAGTAATTCTCGTGCTATTGAGTGTGCAATTTATCAAGCAATTCATGCTGTGGAAAGTGATATTTGCAATAAGATTAAGCAAACCTTCGTTCATAAAGAGAGATTTTAATGATTTATGCTTCTGTGCGCTCTGTTGCCGCCTATGTTCCCAAACAATGTGTGAGTAATTTTGATTTGGAAAAGACTGTTGAAACAAGTAATGAGTGGATTGTCAAACGCACAGGAATTCAAACTCGTTATTTTGCTGATCAATCGCAAAGCACAAGTGATTTGGCAACTCAGGCTGGGGATTTAGCAATTCAAAGAGCAGGTCTTAAGCCAAGTGATATTGATATGGTTATTGTGGCTACCTTGAGTCCAGATTTTATTGGGATGCCTTCAGTGGCTTGTGTCGCTTCTTATAATTTGGGTATTGAAAATAAACCCGCATTTGATATTACAACTGCTTGTAGTGGCTATATTTATCTTTTGTCTCTAGCAAAAGCTTATATTCAATCGGGAATGTATCAAAATATTCTTATTATTGGAGCAGAGAAAATTAGCTCTCTCCTTGATTTTAGCGATAGGAGCACCTGCGTTCTTTTCGGTGATGGTGCAGGGGCATCTGTGGTAAGTGCAACAAGTGAAATCAAGGATTCAATTCTTGATGTTCATATTTGTGCAAACGGGAAATATAGTGATTTTCTGACTATACCAAGAACTGATGCAATAAAAGATCCTCTTTGCCCCCAGTTTATTCAAATGAAGGGAAATGAAACTTTTAAGCTTGCTGTGAAGACTTTGGCAAATGATGTTGAACATATCTTGAAGAGCAATTCTATTTCTCCAAGTGAAATTGATTTTTTTATTCCTCATCAGGCGAATTTAAGAATTATTTCAGCAGTTGGGGAATTGTTGGATTTTGATCAAAATCAGATTGTTGTAACTGTAGATCGTTTTGGCAATACTTCAGCAGCTTCTATTCCTATGGCGATGAATCATCTCTACAATGAAGGAAAACTTAAAAGGGGAGATTTGCTTTTGCTTGACGCTTTTGGAGGAGGATTGACTTGGGGATCTGCTTTGCTTTATTATGGAGGAAATGCTTAATTAGCTTTTTATCCTGCTTTAGTGCAGGATAAAGTTATTCTTGGTTGTTTCCAAACAATCCAAAGAGTTGCAAAATGGAGATAAAAATATTTAAAAAGTCTAAGTAGAGTGAAACTGCAGCATCAATAGGATCTTGGTAAGCTCCACGAATAATATTTTGTGTGTCATAAGCAACATATAGGCTGAAAAGCACTGCGCTTGCTCCAGCGATAATGGTTTGCATTACAGGTGAGCCAATAAAAATATTGACGATAGAGCAAATAAAAACAACAATGAGGGCGATAAAAAGCATTTTGCCCATATTGGCTAGATCATTTTTTGTTTTGATTGCATAGATGCTCATTACCCCAAAAACAATTGTTGTCATTCCCAATGCTTGAGCAACTGCCATTACTCCACTTTTTGCAATTACAAATCCAAGTAGAGGGACCAATGTAATTCCGCTTAATGTTGTAAAGGCAAAAAGCATAAGTAAGTTTAGTCCAGGTTTGCCTTTGGAAAACATTAAGCCAAATAGGGCTGCAATTTCAGCAATGAAGAACACCCATCGATATGCAACAACAGTTTCAAAAAACATAAAACCAACCAATGCCCCGATTGTTCCGAGCAGTAAGCTTCCAGCGAAAAACTTGTAAGTTGTTTTTACAAAGCTAACGAGTGCATTGTCAATCGCTTGAGTATGGTCATAAGAATGTGTATATTCTCGATCATAAAGACTCATTTCTTCTCCTTATTTAATGAAGTTGAATGGCAATCATACAATATTTATTTTTTTGATTTGTTAATTGTAGAAGTTCACAATCTTTAGCACTTTTCCACTTAATCATCGTTCCTCTAAAATGGTTCTTAGATAGGATGTTGGGCTAGCTTTTTTCTCCATTTGAATAAAATTTAGAGACATTCAAGAAGAAGGGTATGCAAACATTT
>CAUWEE010000058.1:0-6063 GCA_963557095.1 uncultured Helicobacter sp.
CTACAGGGAGAAAAGTCCCAGCGCCAACATGCAAGGTCAGAAAGCAGTGATCAAACTTGGCCTGCAGTCTAGAAATATCACTGAAATGCAAGGATGCTGTGGGGGCAGCTACAGCTCCAAGCTCCTTGGCAAAGACACTTTGATATTCTTGCTCATCTAAGCTTTCATCAGCTCTTTTGATATAGGGAGGTAGAGGGATGTGGCCTAGTGTATCAAAGTGGGCAAGCACCTCATACAGGGAGCAAGCTTTGCCATAGGCAAAAAATTCTACCTCTCTAAAACCCGAATCTAAAAGCTTGCAAACACGCAAGGAAAAAGGGATGAGATTGAGATCAGTTTGATCTGATGGGCTGAGGGCGATGAGTGTGCCTTCTCTGACTTTTCCACGCAGTTGCACCAAGAAACGCTGTGAGCCAAGATGGCGATGATAGAGAAGTTCGATGCGTCCTCCATTTTGTCCAAGTTTGTGTCCAAAGATTCGAGCCTTGATGACTTTTGTATTGTTAAAAACTAAGAGACTTTGAGGAGGGATAAAATCTTCAAAATGCCAAAAATTGCTGTGAGTGATGTGATCTCTTGCCCGATCATAGATAAGCAGTTTTGCACTTTCTCTTGGTTTGGCAGGATAGGTGGCGATGAGTTCTTGGGGGAGAGAATAGTCATAGCTTTGGAGCAGATGATCTCTCACGCATTTTTTCCTTTTTGTTCTTCTTTTGCTTGTTCTTGAAATTCCTCTGCTTCTTTGGGGGCGGGATTGATAGCTTTGGCGATGAGGATAGAAAGCCCATAGAGTCCAATGAGGGGGATGGCCATAAAGAATTGGGAAAGCACATCAGGTGGGGTAATGATGGCGGCAATGATAAAGATAATGACAATGGCATATTTAAAAAAGCCCTTAAGCGTCTCATCAGTGATAAGTCCAACTTTTGCAAGAAAGAAACTCAAAACTGGCAATTCAAAGGCGATCCCAAAGCCAAGGATGAGGCGGGTAAAAAAGGTTACATAGTTTTCAACGCTAATGCTGGCATTAAAAAGCTCATTGCCAAACATCAAGATATATTTGATCACAAAGGGAAAGACGACAAAGTAGGCAAAGCTTGCTCCAATGGCAAACATAAGCGTGGCAAAAAGCACAAAGGGGAGAATAATCTTTTGCTCGTGTTTATAAAGTCCTGGGGCGACAAAGAGCCAAAGTTGCCAAAAAATCACAGGCATTGAAAGGGTAAGTGCGGCAAAGAAGCTTACTTTCATTGCAGTAAAAACGCCTTCTGTTGGAGAGAGCTGGACAAGCTCGCCTTTGACTCCGTTTTTGAGCGCTTGGGCAAGGGGGAGCTTAATCCATTCAAAAATGTATTCCCAAAAGGAAAAGCAAATAAAGAAAATAACAAAGAGGGTGAGGGTGGAGATGATGAGCCTCTTGCGCAAATCTTGAATATGAGGTTTTAAATCTTCAAACATTAGGATTCCTTATTTTTATACGAAATTTCTTGAGAGGGGCTCTGGACTGCAACTTGTGAAGCTTCTTTGATTGAAGCTTTTTGTGCTTTGTCTTCTAGACTTTGGGCATTGAGCGCATCTTGAATGTTTTGCTTGGGAGTGGGTTTGTGAATCTCATCAAAGAGAGGCTCAAATCGGGTTTCTTTGTTGATCTCATCAAGACTTTGCGTGAAAGTATTTTTGTATTCTAAGGCTTCTTTTTTGAGTTCTTCAAGATTGAGTTCCTTATCAAGCGAATTTTTGGCATCATCAAGTGTTTTTTTGAGGGCTTTGAAAAATTTGGCTAAATCAATCATTGCTTGAGGCAATTTCTCTGGTCCTAAAAAGATAATCGCAACAACAACGACCATAAAAATCTCAAAAAACCCCATTCCAAACATTAAAAATCCTTCAATCTTATTTGACTTAAAAACAAATCATCTCAATTTTTCGTATTCTACAACTAAAAAAAGGACTTATCTCTGCTGTATTTTTGTAAGAACTAAAGTATTGATAAGCTAATATTTTAAGCTCTAAACCTAAAGATGTATAAATGAGGAACAATGATTGATTTAAAAACACTTGTAAGTGACTTTGATAGCGTGGCAAGGAAACTAGAAATCAAAAAAGTCGAAACAGAGATTTTAGATCGCTTGAAGGCTTTGGCTTTGGATTATAAGGAAGCAAAACAAGCTTTGGAAGAGCTGCAAGCAAAACAAAATGCGGATTCTAAGCGTTTTGCTGAATTGATGAGACTTAAAGATGAGGAGGCCATCTTAGAGCTTAAAAAGAGCTTAGAAGAGAATAAAAAAGCCATCCAAGAAGCTAGTGAAGTCGTGGGCTATAAAGAGGCTAAGCTCACTGAAATTTTGCATTCCATCCCCAATATTCCTGATGAGAAAACGCCAAAAGGTGAGGATGAGAGTGATAATCTTGAGCTTGAGAGAGTTTTGGAGCCAAGAGTTTTTGATTTTGAGCCCAAAGAGCATTGGGAGTTGGCTCAAGAGAATGGTTGGATTGATTTTGGAGCTGGAGTGAAGCTTGCTAAAAGTCGCTTTAGTGTTCTTCGCGGTGAGGGGGCAAGACTGCATCGAGCTTTGATTAACTTTATGCTTGACTACAATGAGAAGAGGGGTTTTGAGATTGTTGCAACGCCAGTTATTGTCAATGCACACTGCCTTTTTGGCACAGGGCAGCTACCAAAGTTTGAGGAGGATATGTTTAAGATCTCAAGTAAGCTTGAGGAGAGCGATGGGGCGGAATGTCATCAAGAGCTTTATCTCATCCCTACTTCTGAAATCACCCTGACTAATCTCTATAATGATGAGATTCTCCCTAGAGAATCACTGCCCATCAAGATGACTGCTCATACCCCTTGTTTTCGCAAAGAAGCTGGAAGTGCGGGACGAGATACGCGTGGGATGATCCGCCAACATCAATTTGACAAAGTTGAATTGGTTGCTCTTACTCATCCAAGCGAGAGTGATGCGATGCAAGAATATATGGTTGAAACAGCTTCAGGGATTTTAAGAGAGCTTGGTTTGCCTCATCGGATGATTCAGCTCTGTGGAGGGGACTTGGGCTTTAGCGCAAGCAATACTGTGGATATTGAGGTGTGGTTACCTGGGCAAAACACTTATCGTGAGATTAGCTCTGTGTCTAATACGCGGGACTTCCAAGCAAGAAGAGCAAAGATTCGATACAAGGAGGATAAAAAAAATCACTTCGTCCATACGCTTAATGGTTCTTCTTTGGCAGTAGGTAGAACGCTTGTTGCGGTGATGGAAAATTATCAGAATAAAGATGGCAGCATTAGCCTTCCAAGTGTTTTGAGGAAGTATCTGTAAATGCAAGCGGGAAGAGAGAGACTTCTTAAAATCCAAGAGCGGATCAAAACGCTTTATTCGCGCTTAAAAGAGATGATCTTTTTGCAAGAAAACAAGATGGTTTTTTATGTTGTCTTAATCCTCTTTGCTTCTCTTGCCGCATTCCTTCTTACTTTTACTTTTTTGCAAGATGATAATGATAAGTATTTGATGGATGAGAGCAGGGTTTATCAAAGTAGATCTTTGAACACGCAAAGCCCTAGCTATGTCCAAGGAGAGGCAACTACTGCAGATACTTTTTATACAAAGCCTGAGGGTGAGCTTTCAAAACTGATGAAAAAGGCGGGAATTTTGTATGAAAATGGCAGGGTTGATGAGGCCTTGCAGCTTTTTAAGAGGATTTCTCTCTATTCGCAAAGTTTGGCAGATTACAATTTGGGGGTGATTCGTATTGGAGAGCGAAGATATAAGGATGCGATTGAAAACTTTAGACAATCTATAGAGGCAGGAGATGATGTCTCTCTTAGTGCGATTAACGCTTCTTATAGTGCATTGAAGCTCAATAAGCCCAAAGAGTTTGATTATTTTTTGAATCTTGCTGAACTTTCTTTGGCTAATTCAATTAAAGCTCCTTATTATTCTTATCTTTATGGTCTTGTCTCTTATTACAAGGGGCAATATTTTGAAGCACTCTCTCCACTTTTGCATCCAAATTCCACGGATTATTCTCTGCAGGCACAAACCTTGGCAGCAGAAATGTTTCTGATTTTGGGGGATGATTATAGTGCTTTGGAACATCTTAAAAAAGATCATTCTCCACAAAATGCTTTGGCTCTTGGGATGCTTTATGCAAGAAATGGAAATTATGTGCAAGCCCAAAATGTCCTCAAAGATTTTTTATCCCAAAATCCGACCAATTTAGAAGCTTTGAGTGCGATGGAGCTTATAAAGCTTAAACTCCAAGAATATGCTGATAGCATTGCGATTTTAAATACATTTATTGATCAAAATAAGAAGCCCTTTTTTCCTATCAAGGTTGGGCTAGCTTCTCAGCTTTTCGATCTTGCTCAGGCTCAAAAAAATTTTTGGAATCGTAAATTTGAAAGTCATCAATCCTTGCAATACAAAATCCTCTTTTATTACGCGCCATTTAAAGTTTTTGATGCACAGCAAACTTTCCAATCATTCGCGCGTGGTGGTTTTGAATCTGTGATTAATAATGTGGATGAAGCGATTGATTCTTATGTTCAGGGAGAAGTGTTTTCTAGGATCAATCGTGATATTACAGAGGGCTTAAAAGAAGTTTATTTGGGAGATCTAAGAGAGGCTCTAAAAATGTTTTTGCATCATGCACAATCTTCATTCCAGCATCCTGTTTTGTATTACAACATTGGCTTAGTCTATGCCCAATTGGGAGATTTTGAGAATGCCTATAGCTATTTTGCAAAAGCGTATTATTTAGACAATCAAGATGTTATGGCTGGAATTTTTGCAATTATGGCAGGACAGCTAACCTATCAAGATACAGAGCGACTTGCAAGAGTGATTTCTGCAAATTTTCCCAATATTGAGTTTAAAAATGAGCGAGAGAGGATTTTTGTCAGCGAATTTTTCGGATATGTTAGGGGGGGAAGGTTTGCTAATTTTGATCTTTTAGAAGATTTCCGCAATCCTATTCACTATGCATTTCAAGCAGTTAGTGCAATGAGAGATGGACAATATGAAAAGGTAAAGCTGTATTTTTCAAAACTCAAAGAAAAATATCCCAAGGATTTAACAACAGACTTGATGTATCGGGTAGCCAAAAATTATAGAAAGGATACAAAAGAGATTTCTTTGGAGTTTTCTGACTTTTTTAGAAGAGGAATTTTTTCAGATATGCATCCCTTGTATTATGGGGGGGTTTTAACCCGTGAGCTTTATGTCTATTTGGCTTTTTTGACAGGGAATCTTCCTTATGTGGTCAAGCACTTGGAGGGGAAATTGAGCAGTCAGGAAGATTCGCCGATTGGAACGATGCAAACTTTAGGTTTGGCTTACATTTATAGCCAAGAATTTGAAAAAGCCTTTGCTGTCTATAATACCCTTATTGACAATCTTCAAGAAAAAGATGCGAAGACGAAGTTTATGGGCGCTGTTGCTGCTATTGGTGCAGGGCATTATAATAATGCAACAGCATTGTTGCAAATTTCAAAGATTGATTCTACAGCAACTCTTGAAAGTCGCTATGCTTTGGCGCTTTTGTATCAGCAAAAGGGGAATCTTAAGAGCGCAGTTTCTCTTCTGCAAAGTGTTGCAAACAAGGGTTTTGTGTCTGAGTTTTTTGATTTTAGTATTGATACAAGTGAGATTTTGCAAAAGGCACAAGAGTGATTTTGGAGGGATTAAACCCTGAACAGATTCAAGCAGTGCATCATATCGATGGTCCTCTACTGCTTTTGGCTGGGGCGGGCAGCGGCAAAACAAAAACCATTACAACGCGCTTAGCATATCTCATCAAAGAAGTTGGAATCCCTGCTAGCTCTATTTTGTGTTTGACTTTTACAAATAAGGCAAGTGCAGAGATGAGAGAGCGTTCAATCCGATTGATTGGCAATCATTTGCCTAGCTATCCTTTGCTTTGCACTTTTCATAAGTTTGGTCTGCTCTTTTTAAAAAAATATATTAGCCTCCTTGAGCGTTCAAGTTCCTTTGTTGTGCTTGATGGTGATGATGTAAAAAAGATCATTAAAACCTTCAAATCTTCATTTGCACCATCAGT
>CAUWEE010000059.1:0-6024 GCA_963557095.1 uncultured Helicobacter sp.
CAACCACAACATAATCTGCATCTTCAAGCATATAACTTGTAAATTCTGCAAAATCTTCTGCCCTGCTTTCAATTTTCCCACAAAAGCGCTCAATCAATGCATAAGCTGATTGCTTATCCTCTGTGGGGAATCCGCCTTTACCATGATGAAGTCCTGTAATATGATAAAAATAGCCTTCAAAAAATGGATTGAGAACTGCTGGAGTATTTTCAGACACATCATAAGGAAAATAATCCTTGCTTTCCCCATTGAAGCGTTTGCGATTGATAATTTTCAAATCTGCAACATCAGGCAAAACAACCTTTCCATACATATGTCCAATCGTTTCATCTAGCACCAAAAATACAGGAGTCATCAACTCTTCTGCCAAATTAAATGCCTTAATTGTCTGCAGATAAATCTCCTCCAAACTTGATGGTGCAATCATTACTGCCTTAAAGTCACCATGAGTTGGATGCTTTAAGAACTCGATATCTCCTTGAGAAACCCGTGTAGGAAGCCCCGTAGATGGTCCTCCCCTCATAACATCAACGATTACAAGAGGTATCTCTGCCATAAAACCATAGCCAATTTGTTCAGATTTCAAAGAAATCCCTGGACCAGAACTCGCAGTCATTGCTTTTGTTCCACTCATTGAAGCCCCAAGAGCTACACAGATTCCACTAATCTCATCTTCCATTTGAATAAATGTTCCCCCATTTTTTGGCAAAAGCACACTCATTGAATGTGCGATTTCACTCGAAGGTGTAATAGGGTAGCCTCCAAAAAATTTACAACCCGCATCAATAGCGGCCAAAGCCACCAACTCATTCCCATTTACAATCAACTCTCTCATTTGCATCCTTCATATTCTTGTGGAAGAACAAAAGCATTTGCTCTTATTTTTTCTCCGCGTAATTGTGCCTCTTGATTTACTTTGGCAAATTTAAACTCTTTCTTATCTGCGACAAGGATTGCAAAATCAGGGCAATGCAATTCACACTCCTTACAACCAATACAGCTTTCTGGGAAAGAAACTTCTGCCACCTTTCCCAAAATCATTTTTGAATCAAGTCGCATTGATAAAACACCAACAGGGCATAAGGACACGCAAATATCACAGCCCTTACATCGCTTTTCATTGACCCATACAGGAACATTTGTGCTCAACTTATTCTCCTTTTGCTTTAATCTCTCTTAAAATTCTTTCTATGTTCATCATAAGTCTCAGAAAAACTATGTTTTCCGTCTCTATTCCTCACAAAATACAAAAATGGGACTTGAGCGGGATTGAGCGCAGCCAATAGCGCCTCAAAACTAACACTCCCCACAGGAGCTGGGGGAATCCCTTTGTATTTATAGGTATTATACAAACTCTTATCTTCTTTTATGCGTTTTGGAGTAATTTTGTCATGCGAATATTGCCCATAATTTAGTGAGCCATCCATTTGTAATGGCATTCCTTTTGCAAGACGATTATTAATAACTCCAGAAATAAGAGGCATCTCCTTCTTGTCTGCAGCCTCTTTTTGAATAATAGAAGCTTTGCTTAAAATCTCGCTCCACGCTTTTGAACCAAAGACAACTCCATGTTCTTTGGCAAAATCACTATGAGCCTTTTGAGAATAATCCAAAAGATAAGCAATTACATCAACAGAAGTCGCTCCATAAGGAATTTTGTAAGTTTGTGGAACAAAATTCCCTTCCTTACAACGGGGATTTTGAATACAGGCTTTCCACAAGTTAATTTCATCGATATCGAAGCTTGAAGCAATCTGTTTGAAGAAAAAATAAAGTGTCTCACCGGGAATGAGTTTAATTTCCCTAAGAGCGGATTTGGATTTGCTAATTCTAAAAAATAAATTCCCTTTTGTTAGCACTCTTGTTTGCAAATCAATCCATCCACTTTGAGGCGATCCAAAGATTCTTAAAATAAACGAATCTAAACGATTGAGGTCAATTTTTTGAGAATGCAGATATGCTACAATTTGATTAATCGTGCCGCGAGGAAGCCTTAAAACCTCTTTTTGCACCTTAATATTAAGTCCAAGATAATAAAATATGAACACACAGAAAAAAAATAAAAAAGTTAAAAAAAGACTTATCACACTTGGGATTCTTCTTAGCATCGTTCTCTTTTTAATTCTTGGATGTTTTTATATGCTTTCAATGGGGGTAAGTATTCAAAAACTCAATATTGCCAACATTGAACTTAGAGGATTCTATCTAAAACTTGACAATAAACTCATTCTCACGCTTGATACCCTGAAAATTAAAGAAAGCAAACACAAAGTTCAACCCAATCTCCCCAATACCATTCGCTGGTTTCAAAATAGTCTTATTGGCATTTCATATTTTGAGAGGATTGATATTCAAAATATCATTTTGCCCAATGGGCAAAAAGCCTCCATTTTTTATGATGGGAAAGAATACAACCTCATTTTTCCAAATGTTCAAGCCCTATTTCAACTACAGCAAGATCCCCATAAAATCAACTTAAAAATCCAAAAACTCGTCTTCAATGAACCCCAACTCCAAGTCAATGGACAGATGAGCTATCAAACACTTCAAAATAAAATTTCATTTTCTCTCATTGCATACTCTAATGAAGAGGCAATCAAAAAGCAAGAAAAATTCATCATTGAGGGAGATTCAAATCTCCAAATTCTCAATATTCGTGCCTTTAGTACTCCAATTCAAGATCTCAAAGCCTATGAAGAAGAGATCAAGAAGATTCCTACATTACATCAATGGCTCATACAAAGAGCATCATTTAAAAATATTCGTGTCAAAAATCTCTTCTTCTCTGCTCCATTAAATGAAAATTTTATTCCTAGAATGCTCAAAAGTCTCTATGCTGAATTGGATTTGGAAGAGATTTTTCTCAAATTTCACCCTGAACTCTCCCCAGTCACAGCCTCAGCACTAAAAATAAAATTTCAAAATGGGATTTTAAAATTTGAACTTGACCATCCATATTATGAAAACTTAAATCTTCAAGGAAGTTTTGTGGAAATCCACTCACTTGCAGATTTAACACAAAAGAGCAAAACGCTAATTTCCCTACATTCCAATGAAGTAGCCTTGGATGAAAAGATGCATCAAATTCTTAGAGCCTACAATATTGATTTTGACATCCATCAGCTTGATTCTACTCTTGATATGTCTCTTGAACTCTGGCTTCAAACACAAGAGGATCAAGAAATCAGCGTTCAGGCAAATGGAACCTTGACATCCAAGCAAACCCATCTTAATGTCTTTGGAACTCCAGTATTTTCAGAATATCTCAATGTTGTTTTAGATATCGATGAGAACAAGCAATATATCTCAGTGAATGACACTGCGTTTCAAATACAAAGTCCTCATATTCAGGGGCTTATTAATCTCGATATTGACCTATTGCAAAAAAACATCAAAGGCAACCTCAATCCCAAACTCATTAAAATTAACACATCAAATTCTCCAAGCTCTCCTTTGGATGAACTTTTTATCCTTAATCAAGAAGATCTCTCCAAGATTCAAGTTGAGGCTGACTTTTCAGATATCCCCAGCATCAGCATTCCCGATTTTGGAATTAAGCTAAGTTTCGATGAAGAGAATCGAATTGATTTAAAAAATCTCTCCAAGCTCTACCCCTACTCCCCTTTCCTTAATCATCTAGCTATTCAAAATGGGGAAGCATCCATTATGACTAAAGACTTTGAAACTTTTGACATCTACACAGGACTTTCTCATCTTAACTATCCTCTGTTTGATCAAAAATGGGAACGCATTGAAGAAATCTATGCCCACATCAAAATCAACCCCAAACTTATCACCTTCTCTTCACTAGATGAAAGTATTACACTTAAGTATCAAAATCAAACGCTTCAAATTTCACTCTTAAATAAAAACTTTGATTTCCAGGCACTACAAGATGCCTCCATTCCTGTGCTTAACCTCAAAACAGAAAACAACAAAATTTCCACGCAAAATGATCAAACATCCAAAAATTCCTTCAAGCTCTATCTAGAATCCAAAAATTCTTCAATCCGATACAAAAACTTTATCGTCCCTACAGATGAGATTATTGCCAACATCAAAGATCACAAAACAACACTTGATGCAACCTACAAAAATGGCGTGATTAACCTTGATTTTTATGATGATATTATTAAATTCAAAGCCAACAATTTCAGCGGAAACTTTGTTAATCTCGTCGCACAAAAAGAACTTGTCCAAGGCGGGCTTTTTAGTGCAAAGGGGCTTTATAAAAATAAAACCCTAAAAGCTGAAATTGAAATGCAAAATACAATCTTTAAGAACTTTGCCACATTACAAAATGTCGTCGCTCTCATTGATACCGTGCCTTCTCTAATTGTCTTCAAGAAACCCGGCTTTAGCACAAAAGGTTATCAGATTACAAAAGGGAGAATATTGCTAGAACTCAACAAGGACTATTTGGGACTTAAAAAGATTGATCTTATTGGCGACACAATCGATGTCAATGGTGGAGGGCTTATCGAGCTTGCTACACAAAATCTTAACCTTTCTCTAACAATCTCAACTATCAAAAATCTCTCTGAAGTTTTGAGCAAGATTCCTATTGTTGGATATCTTTTACTGGGCAAAGAGGGTAAAATCTCTACAAGTTTGATCTTAAGAGGGACCTTGCAAAATCCAAAATCTGAAATCACCCTTGCAGAGGATATCCTAAGCGCCCCTTTTAAAATCATTGAACGAATCTTTATCCCTGATGACAAGGAGCAAAAATGACACTTTTTGAAGGAACAATCAATAAACCTTATAAAATAAGCGCAATTCAAACCGATGATGAAGCCTTAAAACACCGCTTGCTCTCTCTAGGAATCACCAAAGATTCTCAAGTCCTTATTGAGCGTTTTTCATCAAATAAAGCTACTCTTGCTATTTTAATCAATCGTGCAAAAATCGCCCTAAGAGACACAGAGGCTCAAGGGATTATGATCGAATCCATATGACCAAAACCCAAAAGGCACAAATCCTTAAAAAGCGTTTTTTGCTTAGCTATGGAAAAGCAAAAACAGAACTCAAATATTCCAATCTTTATGAATTGCTAGTCTCTGTCATGCTCTCAGCTCAATGCACAGATAGGCGTGTAAATCTTATTACCCCTGCTTTATTTGCCAAATTCCCCACCATCCCTCATCTTGCCAAAGCAGATCTTGAAGAAGTCAAAGAGCTCATTGCTTCTTGTTCATTTTTCAACAATAAGGCCACCCATCTCATCCAAATGGCACAGCAAGTCATGCAAAATTTTAATGGAGAAATTCCCTCCACACAAGAGAAACTAAAAACTCTCTCTGGAGTAGGACAAAAAACAGCAAATGTCGTCTTAATTGAGTTTTTTGAGGGAAATGTTATGGCAGTAGATACCCATGTCTTTAGAGTTAGTCATCGACTAGGTTTAACTCAAGCCAAAACAACTCAAAAAACAGAAGAAGATCTAAGCAAGCTTTTTAAAGACAATCTTCATGTGCTCCATCAAGGCTTTGTCCTTTTTGGGCGATATGTTTGCAAGGCAATTAAACCCAATTGTGAAGAATGCTTTGTTAGCGATTTATGCAAGAGCAAGCAAGGCTTTAAGCCTAGATAAACCTGCCTAAATCTTATATAAACAAATTCCTAGGCATTCAATATTTCCTTATTTCTTTTGCTATAAAATAATGCTTAGATTTTCAGATAAATTTTGCAAGGAGTTTCCAATGTCATCAAACATCCTCAACCAAGATTATGAACACACACAAAAAGAAGTGGAACTTGCTCAAAATTTTGAAAAAATGGTAGAAAATTACACAGGACTCTTAGATATGGAAGTCATCTTTGATGCACAGCTTGCTTCAATCAAGCTCAGTCTAAGAGATATTCTCAAAATTGAAAAAGGTTCAATTATTGATCTTCAAAAACCTGCTGGAGAAGGGATTGAGGCCTTTGTAAATGGACGAGTAATTGGCAAAGGTGAAGTTATGGTCTATGAAAAAAATTTAGCAATTCGTTTAAATGAAATTTTAGATTCCAATGCCATTG
>CAUWEE010000060.1:0-6008 GCA_963557095.1 uncultured Helicobacter sp.
TTCAATCTTTCTAGCTCGCTCAACAATCTTTTTATCCTCTTCAGAAAGCTCATCCATTCCAAGCAAGGCAATAATATCTTGCAAATCTTTATATTTTTGAAGCACTCTTTGTACTCCTGTTGCAATTTCATAGTGCTCTTGGCCAACAATTTGAGGATCAAGCACTCTTGAAGTAGAATCAAGAGGATCAACAGCAGGATAAATTCCCTTCTCTGCAATCTTACGATTAAGAACTGTCTTAGCATCAAGATGTGAAAAAACAGAAGCTGGAGCTGGGTCAGTCAAATCATCAGCAGGAACATAAACAGCTTGCACAGAGGTGATAGAACCCTTTTTGGTCGAAGCAATTCTTTCTTGCAATTTCCCCATCTCGCTTGCCAAAGTAGGCTGATAACCTACAGCAGAGGGGATTCTTCCTAGAAGTGCTGACATTTCAGCTCCAGATTGGGCATAACGGAAGATGTTATCAATAAACATCAAGACATCTAAGCCCTTTTCATCTCGAAAATACTCTGCCATTGTCAAACCCGTAAAAGCAATACGATTTCTTGCCCCTGGTGGCTCATTCATCTGCCCATAGCACAAGGCAACTTTATCAAGAACTCCTCCCTCTTTCATTTCGTGATACAAATCATTCCCCTCCCTTGTTCGCTCCCCCACTCCTGCAAAAACAGAATAACCGCTATGCTTATAGGCCACATTGTGGATGAGCTCCATAATGACAACTGTCTTGCCCACTCCTGCTCCTCCAAAAAGCCCAACCTTTCCTCCCTTAAGGTAAGGGGCAAGAAGATCTACGACCTTAATTCCCGTTTCAAACATCTCAGTTTTTGTGCTTTGCTCTTCAAAACTTGGAGCTTCTCGATGAATTGGCCATTTTTGAGCAGATTTTGGCTGCTCTTTTCCATCAATTGCTTCACCTACAACATTAAAGATTCTTCCCAAAACCTCTTCCCCCACAGGCACTTCAATCATACTTCCTCTTGCCTCTACTTCTTGTCCCCTTACAAGACCCTCTGTCATATCCATCGCAATACTTCGAATCACCTTATCTCCGATCTGAGCAGCAACTTCTAAAACAAGATTTTTTTTGACACCCTCTACCTCATAACTCACATCAAGGGCTTCATTAATTAGAGGTTGATAATCCTCAAATTTTACATCCACAACAGGACCCATTACTTGAACAATTTTTCCTTTTTGTTTCACTCATTCCTCCTTAGTATTTACTTCATCGCCTCAACACCGGCATTAATCTCAACCAATTCTGTCGTGATTGCCTCTTGTCGTGCTTTATTGTATGAAACTGTTAAACTTTTGACTAAATTCCCTGCATTGCTTGTCGCAGAATCCATTGCTTGCACCCTTGCACTATGCTCTGCAACAAGCGAATCAAGTAGTGCATAATAAAGATTGTATTCCATATATTTTTGAGCTAACTCCTCTAAGATCTGCTCTGCATTTTCTTGTGGCTCCAAATCATCAGTCCCTACAGGCAATTCCCTCTTCTCAACATCAAAGGAGAAAGGAAGAAATTGTTTGACCTTGATCTCTTGGGAAATCATCGTTTTAAATCCGTTATAAACAAGAATTAAGCCATCTGTTGTTCCATTTATAAAGTCTTCAAGAGATCGCTTTAAGAAATTTGAGGAAATCTGATAATCTGGGCTTGAGCTCAAGCCCTCCAAAGAATCGAGTAATCCTACATTGTTATAAGAAAAATAAGAAATTCCTTTCTTTCCAATTCCTCTCAAACGCACAGAAACACCCTTTTTCTTATAGTTATCAATCAATCGCATAGCTTCTTTGATTGTGGATTGATTAAAAGAACCACATAGACCTTTTTCTGCGGTAATAACAATCATATCTATATTTCTCAACTCTCTAGGTTTTGAAGCATTAAAGATCGGGGTATTAATGTTTTCAAAGCCAACTAAGGCAAGTTTTTGAACAATCTCTTGAAAAACTTCACTAAGTTTATTTGCAAAAACTCTTGATGACTTTGCAACTTCCTCTGCCTTTTTAAGTTTAGAAGTTGAGACAAGTTTCATTGCTTTGGTCGTTTTTTGTGTATTTTGAACACTTGAAATTTTTCTTCGAATTTCTTTTAGATTATTACCCATCTTCAATCCTCAAACTATCTGGAAAAATAAGTTTTAAAATCTTCCAATGCACTTGAGAGTTCTTTTTCAATTTCTGAATCAAGCGCCTTTTTATCGCGGATCTTTTCAAAAATTTGAGGATACTTATCCTCAATAAACAAATACAATGAGGCCTCATAAGCAACCACTTCGCTTACTTCAATCTCATCGAGATATCCCTTTGCGCCTGCAAAAATAATAACGATTTGCTTTTCAATTGGTAAAGGTGAATATGGTGCCTGCTTAAGAACCTCTACCATCCTTTGACCTCTTTCAAGCTGTCTCTTGCTTACCTCATCAAGATTTGAAGCAAATTGCGCGAATGCTTGAAGTTCTCGATATTGAGCCAAATCAAGACGCAATGTTCCAGAAACTTGCTTTGTGGCTTTAATTTGTGCTGCTCCACCCACTCTTGAAACAGAAAGTCCTACATTAATGGCTGGACGAATTCCAGAATAAAACAGATCGGTTTCTAGAAAAATTTGACCATCAGTGATAGAAATAACATTAGTAGGAATATAAGCTGAAACATCTCCAGCCTGAGTTTCAATAATAGGCAATGCTGTCAAAGATCCTGCACCAAGTTCATCGCTCACTTTTGCCGCACGCTCCAAAAGCCTTGAGTGCAAATAAAACACATCTCCAGGGAAAGCTTCTCGTCCAGGAGGGCGCCTTAAAATCAAAGACATCTCACGATAAGCTACTGCGTGCTTGCTTAAATCATCATAGATAATAAGAGCATGCTTTCCATGATCTCTAAAATATTCCCCCATTGTTACGCCTGTATAAGGGGCCAAAAATTGCATTGCTGCTGATGCAGAAGCTGGAGCATTGATAACAAGCGTATAATCCATCGCTCCATGATCTTGCAACTTTCGAACAACTTGAGCGACTGTAGATTCTTTTTGTCCAATAGCAACATAGATGCAAACTACATCTTGCCCCTTTTGATTGATGATTGTATCCACAGCAATCGTCGTTTTCCCAGTCTGACGATCCCCAATGATCAATTCTCTTTGCCCTCTACCAATTGGCACAAGCGCATCAATAGCTTTAATCCCAGTCTGCAAGGGTTCATGCACAGATTTTCTATCCATAATCCCAGGGGCTTTTTCTTCTAAAAAACGATACTCATCTGCATTGAGCCCACCTTTTCCATCAATAGGTTCTCCAAGGGTATTTAAAATCCTTCCTACAACACAATCCCCTACGGGAACTTTCATCAATTTTCCAAGTCTTTTAACACTCATTCCTTCTTGAATACTCTTTCCAGATCCAAGCACAACAACACCCACAAAATCCTCTTCCAAGCTTGAGGCAATCCCAATGTCTCCAGTTTCAAACTCAACCATTTCGTAATACATCACTTTTTTAAGTCCATAAACTTTGGCAACACCATCAGCATAAGTTAAGACTTTTCCAACTTCTTCAAGTTTCAGATCAAAATCAAATTGATTAATTTTTTCCTTAATAATTGAACTAATTTCTTCCGCTTTAATTTTCAACTTAAACTCCTTTTATAAATGAATCTAAAATAAACTCTTTAAAATCTTTCAACAAACTCTCCCTTGAGAAAGAAATCTCCAAATCCAAATCCTTAATACTGCATCTCACTCCTTCTTTATCCCACTTTTTCTCTTGGAGATGAACCTGATAACCTATTTTCTTCTCCAAAACTCGTTGAAAATTTTTCAATGAGTTAGGATCAAGGCTTTTTTGAGCAAATAAATTTACGACACAGAGATTTTCTGACAAATTAAGTAACTTGTGCATTTCTTGCAAAATTCTAGGCAATAAGATAAGTCTCTCATGTCGAGCCAATATAGCTAATGCCTGATGTATCTGTTTATCTTTGATTTCCAAAATCTCTTCAAGCAAAGAAAGCTTGAGCGAAGCAGCTATAAAGGGGTTTTTCATTATTTCAAAAAAATTATGATCCTTGTAGCACTCCTGCACTTTCTCTTTGTATTGCAATAAAGATTGAGCAGCATCTCCCAAGGCTTCGCAAAATGCATCAGCATACCTCTTAACAAGACTAGCCATTGCTTATTCCTTTTTCTAAGATTTTCACACAGGCATCATCGGATAAAGCAAGAGGAGCAAAAGACTGATCAAGTGTTTGAGCAATTTCTTGTTGCAAAATTTTTCTCCTCTCTTGCTCCAAAATGATTTCAAAAGAACTTGAAACATTCTTAAGGTCCTCTTTTAAACGCAAATCGAGATTTTGCGCAATCAAAAAAGCTTCTTTTTTTGCATTTGAAACAATTTCATTTGCTCTATTTCTAGCATCTGCAACCAAACTTTCAGCCTCTTGTTTTTGTTTTTTGATTTTCTTTTCTTTTTCTTGAATCTCATCAAAACTACAGCTAATTTTCCCTCGCCTTTGCACAAAAATCTCTTTTATCTTATCAGCAGCTAAATACCAAAGGATAGAAAAAAAGATCACAAAGTTGATCACGCGTTCCACAAAATCACTTTGTGAAATAGAAACATCTGCAGAAAATACAAAGCTCATAAAAAATAAAATGCATACAAGGAATTTCATTTTCCAACCCCCATATTTGCAATTTTTTCCTCAATTTCTTTCTGAAATAAAGGAAGTTTCTTTTGCAATTCTTCTTGAAGCAAAAGCCTTTGTTGCTCCAATTCCTGTTTAGACTTTAAAAAACGATTTTCAATTTCAAACTTTGCGCGTTCAAAACTTTCTCTATACTTCTCTTGAGCTTCTTTGCTAGCGACCTCTTTGATCCTTCTTGCTTCATTGTGAGCTTTTTCTATCATCTCTTTTGCTTCTTTATGCAAACCTCTAATCTTCTCCTCTTGATCCATCAAGCTAGACAAATTCTCCTTAAGCTCATTTTCACGCTTTGTCATCAAAGCAAGAATTGGACGATAAAGCCAAGAATTTAAAATAGCGATGAGTGCCATAAAAATAACGAAAACTAAAAGCATTAAATATGGGTTTAATGTTAGACTCAAACTTAATCTCCTCTTGAAATTGATGTTTATTTTAACAAATCTATTTTGCAATCATTCCTAAGAAATGCTCAATTTGCTCCTGATTTTTCAGCGAAATCACAATTCGTTTTTCATCATTTAAAAATTGAAAAGAAATTTGATGCTGATTTAAAATTTTTGTGATCTTCTCCCTTGTTTCATCAGAAATTAAATCCTGCGACAATTTCTTTTCAAATGTTTGAGGTTTTTTAATTCCGCGTATCAGCCCCTCTGTTTCCCTAACCGAAAGCTTTTGTCCAATAATGCTTTGAGCAATTTTTTCTTGTTTATCTTGCTCTAAACCAACCAAAATTTTGGCATGCCCCTGAGTAATCTTGCCCTCAATTAAAAAATGTTGCACATTTGGGTGAAGATTTAAAAGTCTTAGGGTATTGGTAATCTGCGTTCTTGACTTTTGGATTCGATGTGCCAATTCTTCATGTGTCAAATGATGAGCAAGAATCAACTCTTCATAAGCCTTAGCCAAATCAATAGGATTGAGATCTTCTCTTTGAATATTCTCAATAAGCGCAACTTCTCTTAGTCGATTCAAATCAATATCAACAACAATTGCTTTAATCCTCTTGCAATGGATAAGTTTTGATGCCCTCAAGCGTCTTTCCCCAGCAATTAAGATATATCTATCATCTTCCTTATAAACTAAAATGGGTTGCAAAAGGCCATATTCTTGAATCGAGCTTGAAAGCTCAATCAATGAATCTTGATCAAAAGATTTTCTTGGTTGATAAGGATTGGGGTTAATAGAATCAATCTCAAGTTCAACGACAGATTCTCGATGGGATCCCATATTATTCTCATATGCCTCTCTTACTTCTCCCAAAATTTCACTTAAGCCCCTTCCTAAAGCAG
>CAUWEE010000061.1:0-5998 GCA_963557095.1 uncultured Helicobacter sp.
TAATCTCATCTCACCACCTCCTCTCACGAGAAAGCGTCCTTACTCTGACAGCACACTACATTATATAGCAAATTCCCCTTAGGACAAAAGCTTTGCAACAGCTCTTCTTGTCATTTGTTTATAAAATCTAAAAAGCTTCTTGAAGAAAGAGTGAGATAAGAATGGGGATGAATTTTATTTAGCGAATTGTTGGGACTGCTAGGAACTAAGTAAGAAGATATGGCAGACAGGAAGGGATTCGAACCCTCGAAGGCTTGCACCTTACACGCGTTCCAGGCGTGCTCCTTCAACCACTCGGACACCTGTCTAAAAAAGTCAAAATTTTAGCATAGGATTGAGATAAATCAAGACAAGCCTTACAGCTTGTATAATCCCAAAAATCATAGCTCAAGGATTGTGATGCAAGACTTTATCTCTAAGTTCCCCAAAATCGAACTCCATCTGCACATCGAAGGCACACTTGAACCTGAGATGATGCTTAGTCTTAGTCAAAAAAACAAAATCCCTCTCCCTTATAAAAACATTGAAGAAACCAAACAAGCTTATTCTTTTGCGGATTTGCAGTCGTTTTTGGATCTTTATTATGCTGGAGCTTCAGTGCTTTGCACAAAGGAGGATTTTTTTGATTTGACTTGGGCTTATATGCTCAAATGTAGGGAAGAAAATATCATACATACCGAAATCTTCTTTGATCCGCAAACACACACAATGCGAGGAATTGCTCTATCTGAAGTCATCGGTGGAATCACTCAAGCACTCCAAAGGGCAAAGGATGAGCTTGGGATCTCAAGCTATCTGATCGCTTGCATTTTGAGGCATTTGAGCCAAGAGGAGGGGATAGAGTGCCTTAAAAAGCTTTTGCCTTACAAAAAGCACATCATCGGCATTGGCTTAGATAGTGCAGAGCTTGGAAATCCGCCTAAAAAATTTAGAGAGCTTTTTGCTCTTGCACAAAAGGAGGGTTTTTTGATCGTTGCGCACGCAGGGGAAGAGGGGAGTTCAGACTATATCAGAGAGGCACTTGAGCTTGGAGTGAGCAGAATCGATCATGGAGTGCGTTGTGAAGAGGATGAGGATCTTGTGCAGCTTCTCAAAAAAGAGCGTATTCCCCTCACGATGTGCCCCCTTTCCAATCAATGCCTTAAGGTTACCCCAAACTTAAAAGATCACAATGCTCTAAGATTGCTCAAGCAGGGGCTTTGCATTACGATCAATTCTGATGATCCCGCTTATTTTGGCGGCTATATGAATGCTAATTTTTTGAGTTTATTTCAAGCTCTAAATCTTAGCAAGGAAGATTTGCTGCGCTTTAGTCTCAATGCGCTAGAAGCAAGTTTTCTCCCCAAAAAGGACAAGCAGGGCTTGAGGAAAAAAATTTTAGATTTTGCTTAGTAGGTTTAAGCCTTGCTTTGAGAAGCTCTTTTAAATTACCCCATCAAAGGCTAGCGTTTTATATTAAAATTTAGACCTTTGGTGTTCTATGCATCAAAATTATTTTTATAAGGAATGTTATATGCAGAAAAAAATGAGCTGGACGACATTTGATACAAGATGGATGTTGTCTTTGTTTGGAACTGCTGTTGGAGCAGGGATTTTGTTTTTGCCTATTCGTGCTGGAACGGGTGGATTCTGGCCAATTGTAATTATGGCACTGCTTGTATTTCCAATGACTTGGCTTAGCCATAGGGGGCTTAGTCGTTTTGTATCCACTGCAAGTGCGGCTGAAAAGGATATTACACATGCTGCAGAAGAGCATTTTGGTATGGGAATGAGTCTTTTGATTACAATTTTGTATTTTTTTGCGATTTATCCCATTTGTTTGGCTTATGGCGTGGGGATAACCAACACTTTTGATAGCTTTTTTGTCAATCAATTGGGATGGGAGCCCTTTAATCGCTTGTTTTTAGCAACAATCTTTGTATCTGCAATGATGTTTGTAATGACTTTGCGTGAAGATCTTGTTACAAAGGCTTGCAATGCCCTTGTTTATCCGCTTTGCTTTATCCTATTGGCTTTTTCAATTTATTTGATTCCAAGTTGGAAGCTCGAAGTTTTAAATCAAGTTCCAAGTGCCAAAGACTTCATAAAAGTTGTATGGCTTACGCTTCCCGTGCTTGTCTTTTCTTTCAATCATTCTCCAGCGATTTCTACCTTTTCTGTTGCGATGAGGAGAGAGTATGGAGATTTGACTCCTTATAAAACATCTCAAGTGCTCTTTAGAACTTCAGGAATGCTTTTGTTCTTTGTTATGTTTTTTGTTGTTAGTTGCATTATGTGCCTTGATGAGCACGACTTCCAGGCCGCTAGAGAGGCAAATCTTCCTATCCTCTCTTATTTTGCCAATAAACTTCAAAATCCAGTCATTTCCTATGGCGCTCCAGTTGTTGCATTTCTAGCGATTGTAAGCTCTTTCTTTGGACATTATTTTGGTGCAAAAGAAGGATTGGATGGGATTATTAGAAAAATCATTAAAATGAGTGGAAATGAAGAGCCAAACCTCAAGGCTATCAGTATCTTTACGACAATTTTTATGTATGTGACTATGATTACTGTTGCTTACATCAATCCAAGTATTTTGGGATTTATTGAGGATTTGGGTGGTCCAATCATTGCCGTCATTCTTTTCTTGATGCCTGTGTATGCGGTTTATCGTATCAAGGCAATGGAGAGATGGAAAAATCCAGCACTTGATGCCTTTGTGGTGATCACAGGATTGCTTGCGATTTCAAGCATCGTTGCCAAGTTTTTCTTATGATGTAAAAAAAGGGGGGGGGTGTGGAAGACAATCTTTGGAGCTTGAGTTAGATTGGGCTTCTGCATTTTTATATTTTCAATGCTCAAAGCAATCTTTTTAAATTTATCTCTAAGTGAGAGGGGGTTGTATGGAGTATAAGCACAGAGTGCGCTGTGTTTGATGGATAAACAATTTGGGCGCATATAAAGCAAAGAAATTTTCAATCATTATGCAAATCTGCTAATTCTTCTATCAAAAAGCTAGAAAATCTTCAAAACCAACTATAAGCTTCCCACATCCGCTTTTGTGTCTAAAAAATCAAAACTTTGATTAAAAAAATGCTAGGATGAATTAATTTTGGTTATCAGTTTTGTTTTTGCAATCATTAATGATTTGCTAGAACAAGCGCTCCAAAGCTTTTAAGGAGCGCATTAAGATGATTATGGTGGCGTATATGAAACTGTTGATATTACTTGTATTTTTGTCTTTTGGTTTTGCAAAATCTTTTCGAGTTGATGAGATTCTACCTTCGAAAAATCATTATTTTATGAATATGACCCTAAACTACAATAATGTTCAGAGAAAAGATATTGTTTTTCTTCCTGCTGCGATGCCTGCTGGAATTCCTGGAATGCCTGCAGCTACAATCCCTGCAACACAAGAGAGCAACCAAGATATTCTTAGTCTTGGTTTGGGACTGCGTTATGGAATCTTAAAAGATCTTGAGATTTTTTTTAACCTTAACGGCCTATATCAGCACAATAAAACCTTTACCCCGCTATTAAAAGAATTAAACACGAGAAATTCCTTTGAGTTTGGCGCCCTCAATCTGGGACTAACTTATGAGATATTTAAGGAGAACGAATATCCCTCTTTGCTTTTGAGTGCGGATATTTATCCTGTTGTTCGGACAGTTTTAGGTGATGCACATAAGAGCTTTCAATATTTTAAATCCTATACTTTTTCCCTGATCAGTTTTTATACAGCTGATCCTATTACCTTTTTTCTACAAACAAGTTTTCGACTTAATTTAAATAAGAAGGATAAGGATTTGAATTTCAATGAGGGGGAGGTTTTTACTTTTGCTCCTCTTATTTATTTTTCAGTCAGTCCTTATGCTTCTTTGAATCTTGGTGTGAAGTATCAGTTTCAGACTTCAGATTTTCTAAACCAAGGCATTGTTGCCCCACTGGGCTCTTCTTTGGGCTATGTCTTTGGAGCAAGTTATGAGATCAAAGATGCTTTTTCAGTCATAGTTGATGTCGAGCTTTTGGAGAGAAATAGCTTTAGTAATAAAAGTGTAAGTCTTACACTCTCTTATGGTTTTTAAATGAAAAGCCTTAGTTTATTGGCTTGCCTAGTTGTTTTTTCTTTCTCTCTTGATCATCATTGGATTATGAAAGATAGGAAGACAAAGTCTTGGCTAGAGCTAAGGGATGAAGGTTTGGTGAGGCAGAAGTATGACTATAGTTGTGGTAGTGCTTCTCTAGCTACGATTATGACTTACTTTTATGCTTCAAGTGTGACGGAAAAAGAGATATGGGATTTTGTCGTGAAGAAAAAGAATATTGATTTTGATGCCCTATCTCTTGATAATTTGGGTGATCTCAAGGACAAGGGACTTTCGTTTTTGGACTTGAGTGAGTTTGCAGAGTCAAAGGGATTTAAGGCTATTGGATTGGCATTAGATTTTAAATCTTTAAAACAGCTCAAAGTTCCTGCGATTGTTTTTCTCAACATTCGCAAGACAGAGCATTTCAGCGTCTATAAAGGAATGGATGATCGTTATGTCTATTTGGCAGATTCAAGCTTTGGCAATATAAAAATCAGTCTTAAGAGGTTTAAAAAAGCCTTCTATCAAAGAGATGATAAAAAACATCCAGGTAAAATCCTTGCTATCTTGCCAAAGAATATAGATGGGGTTGTTGGGAAACCCGAGTTTATGCAAATCAAGCAATCTTCACATCTTCAATCTCTTTTAAGAGAAAAAATAAGCACTAAATCTTTCAAAGCTTGGTAGCAAGAAAACTTGCTACCTTTTTAATCTTAGGGGAATTTTGGAGGGTTTTTATAAATAGTTGCAGCTATTGGAAACATGGATCCAACACATGCCAATATAAGCAACCAAAGGAATTTTCCATCTGTTTCTTTGAGTTCTTGATCAGATAGACTTAATGTCTGCACATCAGCGGGTTGGCTAAATAGGGCAGCGCTTTCTTGACTGCTTAAAGATTTTGCATTGACTGTTCCAAAAAATAGCATAAAAATTGACAATATTGTGAATAATTTTTTCATCTGTTATCCTTTCATTTATTTAGCATCTCATTTAGAGTGCCGGTCTATCCTACTACCTTATTTCAAGTTTTTTCATTATTTTAAGAGAAATTATTTTGCTTTGTTTGTTTGCAGTTTCTCTCCCAAAATTTCTGCTTGGGAGATGGATAGTGTGGGTTAAATCTTGGCTTTGACAGAAAGCTGTAAGGGTTTTTTTGAAGTGAAGCTTTGAACTACAGCAATTTTTTGAAATTTTTTAGCACAATCCAGATTGCCCTTAAGAAAATATAGAAATCTTTGGCAAGGATAAAAAAGAAATTTGTTTTCAGCCCACTCAAGCCATTGCTGGATAGAATTTTTTTAATTTTGCTTAGTCTATTGTTTTTGGGTTCTGGTGCTTCTAAGATATCGCAGATATAACCTTCACTCTTTGGTAGGACTTCAAAAAGTGGAGATGAGTGGGGGGGGGGGGGTATAAATGGCAGAATAACAGGCTTTTCCCTCAAGCCTAAAAGTTTTGCAAAAAGCTTGAGTTGGTGCTAATGGGATGATTTGAGAGAGGGAGCTTGAGGGGGAGAGGGAGTAGAGTTTGAGCTCAGGCAGGCTCAAAGCAAGCCTAAGGAAGGCAATATCAATTTCTCTATGATGCACCTTTGTTGTGAAGTTTTCTAGATTGAAATTTGAATCGATCTCTCCTAGTTTTTTGTTTTTGACTTCAAAAGCATAGTCTGTTCCTCCACCTTCATAGAAATCAATCCCTGTGAGATAGATTTCCCTATAGCCTTGAGCGATGGCAGTGATAAGCATAACAATGCCTGAAGTTGGCCATTGATTGTGAAAGAGACGAAAAAAGCAATTAAGTTCCAAAAAGCTATGAAGTTGCTTCAAAAATGAATAAGAATTTTGGACATAAGGAAATTGGTTTTTAAAATCTTCAGAGAGCTCATTTAAGGCATTACAATAGATGCTCTCCACCTCATATTCTCCTCT
>CAUWEE010000062.1:0-5947 GCA_963557095.1 uncultured Helicobacter sp.
GCTCCACTCCACTAAAGACATTGGGGGCAATGGCAAATCAAATCAGACAAGAGCTTCATCCTCAAAAAATTGTGAGTTTTATTGTTGATCGCAATATCAACTACACCAATATTTGCTGGGTGGATTGCAAGTTTTGTGCTTTTAAAAGACGCATCAATGAGGAAGGTGTCTATATTTTAAGTTTTGAAGAGATTGATCAAAAAATAGATGAGCTCTTAGCAATTGGTGGCACACAGATTCTCTTCCAAGGTGGAGTGCATCCTAAGCTTAAGATTGAATGGTATGAAGATCTAGTCTCTCATATCAGCAAGAAATATCCCACTATCACCATTCATGGCTTTTCAGCTATTGAGATTAACTATATTGCCAAGATCTCTAAGATCCCTGTTTCAGAGGTTTTATTGCGCCTCCAAAGTGCTGGACTTAGTTCTATCCCTGGTGCTGGTGCAGAAATTTTGAGTGATAGAGTGCGTGATGTGATTGCGCCCAAAAAACTCTCTGTCAAAGAATGGCTTGGAGTGCATAGAGAGGCTCATAAGATTGGGATGAAAACAACGGCTACGATGATGTTTGGAAGTGTAGAAAATGATGAAGATGTTATCGAGCATCTCTCTCACATTCGCAATCTTCAAGATGAGTATGGTGGTTTTCGAGCTTTTATTTCGTGGAGTTTTCAACCCAAGCATACGCCTTTGCAAAAAGAGTTTCCAAATCTTTATTCTGCAAGCTCCAATCGTTATTTGCGAATCTTGGCAATTTCAAGAATCTTTTTGGACAATGTGCTCAATCTTCAAAGTTCTTGGGTTACACAAGGTAGCCATATTGGACAGCTTGCTTTGCTCTTTGGTGCAAATGATTTGGGTAGCACGATGATGGAAGAAAATGTTGTCTCAAGCGCAGGAGTGAGCAACAGAATGAATGCCCAAGAGATGATTACTCTTATTAGAGATTTGGGCTTGAGACCTGCAAAGCGCAACACGGCTTATCAAATCTTGGAGGAGTTTGTATGAAAAAAGTGATTTTAAATTTTTTGCTTTTAGGAGGATTGATGTTTGCTGCAAATCTAAAAACGATCAATATTTCAGGACTTGAGATCCCTGTCATTTATGAGCAGAGCTCTATTATCCCAACAGGAGCAGTTCAGCTTGTTTTTTCTGGTTCTGGAAGTGCTTACAATGGAGAGTTTCAAGGGCTTGCTTATCTTGCCTCTCTTCTGCTAAATGAGGGAACAAAGGAGCTTGGAGGGTTGAAGTTTGCTAGTCTTTTAGAGCAAAAGGCAATCTCTCTGCAAGTTTCAAGCTCTCAAGAATTTTTGGAGTTTGATCTTTCTTTTTTGAAGGATCAGGAAGAAGAAGCACTTAAATTGCTTTCTATGTTGCTTGCTTCTCCAAACCTAAGTCAAGATGCTCTCTCCAAAGTCAAAGAAAAGGCAATAGCTTCACTTTTGAGCAAAGAGAGTAATTTTGATTATCTTGCAAGCGTAGGACTTTCGCAGATTCTTTTTAAGGATACACCTTTGCAGTTTCCCCTCCGCGGAAATCTTAGTTCGATTCAAGACATTAGTCTTAAGGAGATTCAAACTTATCTTACCTCTTCACTCTCTCTTAGTCGATTAAATATTGTGCTTGGAGGGGATATTGATATCGATGCAACGCTTTCTAAACTTGCAGAATTTCTCTCTAAGCTCCCTGTTGGTGAGAAGGCAGAATTTAAAGCTTATGGAGCCAATGGAGATTCTCAGACTAAGATTCAGTATAAGCCCACAGAGCAGGCTTATGTTTATTTTGGCTCACCTTTTAAGCTTAAAAATTATAAAGAAGAGGCTTATAAGGCAAAGGTGGCAAGTTTTATCTTGGGAGCAAGTGGGTTTGGATCAAGGATGATGGAAGAGATTCGTGTCAAAAATGGTTTGGCTTATTCTGCTTATATGAGAATCAATCTCTCCAAGCTTGCAACTTATGCTAGTGGTCATTTGCAAACAAAGATTGCCAACCAAAATCAAAGCATTGAGTTGGTCAAAAAGGTGCTCAAGGATTTTGTCAAAAATGGAGTTACTGAGGAAGAGCTTGAGGGGGCGAAGAAGTTTTTGCTTGGCAGCGAGCCCTTGAGAAATGAAACTCTCTCTCAACGCTTGGCTTTGGCTTTTAATTGCTTTTATTTAGGCTTAGACTTGGATTATCCCAAAGAAGAATTGCAGATGATTGAAAAATTAAGCCTCAAAGAGCTCAACGATTTTATTAAGTCCCATCAAGAGATTCTTGAGCTTAGCTTTAGTATTGTGACAAAGTAAGCAGTTTTGATAAAAAGCTTAAAAAATAGCAGATTAGAAATCTTTGGCAAATGTATGCTGCAAGCCAAAGAAATTAGCATCTTGGTTTTTCAGATATTGACTGCAAGATCAAAGCCCTTTTTATGCAAACAATCAAAACAAGGATCAAAATGAATACATCTTCTTTTGTTCAAAAATTGCTTTTGAATATTCTCATCTTTGTCATTGTTTTTATGGCTTTTGCTCTTATTGCAAGAATTGTAATGCATCTAAGCTATATCGATTGGCAAACAACACGGGAAAATCTAAACTCAATCTTTAGGATGTATCAATATGGTTTTGCCTATGATTTAAGAATTGTTACCACAGCTTTAATTCTCCCTTTTCTCATCGGCTATCTCTGTGTCTTGTTTCGAATTCAAGAGCAGGGATATTTCAAGTTTTTTGCCTATTTGATGGGATTTTATGGAGGTATTTTTGCTTTTTGTTATTTGGTAAATTATTTTTACTTCCAAATTTATCATACGCAAATTGATATCTTTATTTTTGGTTTAGTTGATGATGACACTAGGGCAATTTTAGAAATCGCTTTCAAAGATTACCCTCTGTTTTGGGGAATTTTGTTTGCTTTGTTTTTGGGGTATTTTACTTATTTTTTTGCTTGAAAGATTAATCCAGCTAATTTTTTAGAATCTTAATTTATTTCTAGCCCCCCCCCCCTTACGCGTTTAGTTGCTCTTATTGCTCTTAATTTTGTTTTTCTTTTCTTTTTTATTGCTGGAGTGAGAGGAGCATTTTTCTCTGAACCTCTTCTAAGAGCCCAAAGCAATGTTTCTCATCTAAAATCTATCAACCACCTTGTGCCAAACCCTATCATCGCTTTTGCCTGGGCGACTTCAGATTATAGATTTGCATCTGAATTCTTCCCCGTTCCAAAAAGTGAAGGGGAAGTTTTGGCAAAAAAAGCTCAAATTGCATCATTTAAAACCACTGCTTCAAACACTTTCCTAGAAAAACATCCTCCTCATGTCATCTTAAATCTTATGGAAAGTTTTGGTTCTAACCTCTTGAGTTTTGATGATCCTAAAACTTTTGATCTCTTAGCCTCATTGCGCTTCCATTTTGAAAGCGATTTTGTTTTCAAGCGTTTTTTGCCTGGAGCCAATGGGACAGCTCCTTCGCTTTCAGCCTTATTTTTCAACTCACCTTCTGTTAATATTGGTGTTAGTCAGGTAAAACATAAAAAATTAGAAGGCAGTATTTTTGACCTGTATGCTAAGAGAGGATATGAAGTTGTCTTCATTACCGCTGGAAATGCAAGTTGGGGTGGCTATGGGGATTATATGCAAACACAGGGGGCACATAAAGTTTATGATGCCAATACTTTGATGGATTTTTATCCCGATGCCCGACAATACCGAACTGTTTATGGAATCCCTGATGAATATGTATATCAATTTTTAGAAAAACTTTTACAAGAGAGTCAAAAACCACTTTTTATCTGTATTTTGACAATTTCTAATCATCCGCCAGAAGTAATTCCAACACATTACAAACCTCATCATCTCACAAAGGACATTTCAGAGTTTTTGCCTAGTCAGAAGAGGGATTTGATTGTTGGAGCTTATCAATATGCCAATGATAGTTTTGGGAAATTTTTGAATTTCATCAAAACCTCTCCTTTCAAAGATCAGATAATCATCGCTGCTACTGGGGATCACAAAATGAGAAGTATGACACCATTTAAATCCTCCAAAGAGTTTTTAAATTATGCTGTCCCGCTTTATCTTTATATTCCAAAACCCTATCTTGAGTCGGTGGGTTTTGCTTATGATCCCAAAACTCTAGGATCTCATAAGGATATTATCCCCACGCTATTATCCTATTCGCTTTCCAATGCAAGATATTTTGCCAATGGAGGAGAGAATATGCTTGATTCAAAGATCAAGGATCGCTTTGCTTACAATGCTGCAATTTTTGCCGATAGCCTTGGAATCTATGTAAATGGATACTGCTATCCTTGGAAAAATGAGCTTGAAGTCTCTCGCGTAGCCTTACCTGCTCCACAAGAAATGATTGAGCGATTCCAAGCTTATAGTGCTTATCAATGGTGGCAGATCCGTGCAAGAAGCAGAGGAGTTTTCTAAAACATTTTTTGTTTGGTGAAAGTAGAGAGAGGGAGATTATTTTTTGCTGATTGAGATCTTGCAATGAGCTTGTGAATTGATTGTATGAGAGCTATGGAAGCTCTGATGTTTTTGCGCAAGGAGGAGGATTCTTTTTTCAATCTCATCTCGTAGGCTTTTGGGCTCTAAGACAATGATATGAGGGCTTTGGCTTAGAATCTCTTGGGTGAGCATTTCTAAATTTGGGCAGAAAAATTCTAGGATGAGATTTTGGTTTTTGTCCTTGATGATTTTTTGTTTTTCACCCCATATGAGGGATTGAGCATAGTCTGAGGCTTGCGGATAAACAAAGAGGGAGACAAACTGCAAATTTTGAGCCTGACTGTGTGCATAAGATTTTTTTCTTCCAATTTTACAATGGGTGATTTTTTCGAGTCTAAAAAGTCGTTCTTGGAGTTCAAAAATGGCAGAGAGGAAGATTGTTTTTCTAATGACACTTAGTCCAAGAGGTTTGACTTGGATTGGAGCTTTGTTTTGATAAGAAAAGCTTAAGGTTTTTTGATGAAGAATGGCTTTTTGTATTTTTAAGATTTCTTCGCTTTTGTGAAGGATATTTACAAGGGGATTGCAAAAATAAGGTGATTGGGCGGCAAATCGATCAATGATCCCATCAATATCATTTTTTAAGTCCCCTTCAATGCCTTGTGTCAAGTTTCTCAAAATATCAAGCACAAAAGCATCTTTTTCTTTTTTGTGTAAGGTTTTGAGCCTAAAATATCTCCCCTCACGCATAACAAAGCTACTTTTTAATCGTTCTTTGAAATCCCTTTGAATTGTTTTTGTGCTTGTTTTAAACTCCTTTGCCAAAGTAGAGATTTGAAGTTTCTCACCCTGATAGAGTTTTTTGAGAATTTGGGCTAGTCGATCATATTTTTCACTCATTATGCTTGCTCTTCTTTATCCTTTCGAAAGCTTTGGAGCATCGTATCTAAAATTTCTTTTGCTCCAGATGCTTTGATTTGCTTAGAGAGTTTTTGGGAAATAGAAGAGAGATCAAGAGAGAGGATTTCATCAAGAATTTCTTGTTTTAACTTCTCTTGTGGGCAGAGCATACCTAGATTTTGAGAAGAAAAAAAGAGGGCATTGTAATATTGGTGATTTTTTGCTGCGTAGGGGTAGGGGATATAGAGTGCAGGGAGGGCATTGGCACACATTTCCCAAACACTTGATGCTCCAGCTCTTGAGATGCAAAAATCCGCTTCTTGCATTTTTTTGACTAGATCTGATGAGAAGGCAAAGAGCTCTACCTCAAGCTTGAGTTCTGCATAGGCTTTGCTTAATCTCTCAAAATCCCTCTCTCCGCTTTGATGAATGATCTTGACTCCTTTTTCTGCAAGAAGTGGGGCGATTTGCAGAGCAAAATCATTGATTGCTACTGCTCCTTGCGAACCTCCAAGGAAGAGAATAGTTTTGAGTGTTTTTCTCTCACGAGCGTAAGTAAAAAACTCATCTCTTACGGGATATGAGGTTTTGCAAAAGTTGCTTTGAGTTT
>CAUWEE010000063.1:0-5933 GCA_963557095.1 uncultured Helicobacter sp.
ATCTTGGGAATGGTTTTCAAGATAATTCACAGTGACATTTGCACCCAACAAACCTTCAAATGTTGTGCTAATTTCTTTGCCCAAAAGTTGAATGAATAACTGCATATTTTCCAAAGACATCACTTCCTCCTATTCTTCATTTGATTGAGCAACCCTTGTTTTTCTCTGCTCTTCAAGCAATTCCAACATCTCTTTAACCTCATCTTTTTCTGTGCGAATAACTTCTTTGATCTTAATGGTCTTGCGATAGCGCTTCAATCCAATTTCTGCAAGATACTTTTCTCGTCCATCAATACTCACAACAACTTCATCATTGGCTGGACGATCAAGGCGAATAATATCTCCGACCTTAAGCTCTAAAATATTTTTTAAATCCAAAATCGCATTTCCCAAACTTACACTTACTACAACTCCTGATCCACCAATTAGGGCCTGCAACTCTTTGTTTCTGCTCTTCTTTGTGTTGGTATCACTCAACATCAAATCCCTACTCCCCAATCTTGAGAGAATGCTCTCAAGTGAGATAACGGGATAACATAAGTTCATCATCCCTCTTGAGTTTCCAATGACGATCTCTAAAACAACCATGATAACGATTTCATTCTGTGCCACAATCTGCACAACAGAAGTGCTAGTCTCTTTGCTATCAATTGTAGGGAAAATTTCTGTCACTGGCGCCCAAGCTTCCTTGAGATCTTGAACAATTTGAAGCAAAACCGAATCAAGAAGACTTAGTTCAATTCCACTAAACTCCCTCTTGTTATCATAAGGCTCTCCTTTCCCTCCCAACAAACGATCAATCATAGGAAATGCGATACTAGGATTAATCTCAAGCACACCTGTCCCATCCAAAGGCTGCATTGAAAAAACATTAAAGCTCGTAGGATTGGGCAAATTCATCAAAAATTCCCCATAGGTCATTTGATCCACGCTATAAAGGCTAATTTCTACAATTGAACGCATCGCGGCTGAAATTTGAGAAGAGAGTGATCTTGCCAATTTATCATGTATCCCCCTAAAGGCTCGCAATTGCTCCTTGCTCACGCGATTAGGCCTCTTAAAATCATAGGGAATGACATCTTGGACTGTTACATGTGTTGTCTCTTCCTTATCAACCACAGATAGCAAAGCATCAATTTCATCTTGACTTAAAACATTAGCCATTGATTTCTCCCAAGCTTAAGCGAATTTTTTTGACGACCTCTTTGTTAATCTGTGAAATTCTTGATTCTGTAATATTGAGAATTTTTGAAATTTCATTTAAATTGAGCTCTTCAAAATAATAAAGCTGAATCACCATTTGCTCTCTCTCTGAAAATCGCGATAGGATCTTTTCAATCCGCTCAATCAATTCTTCTTTTTCCACTCTTAGGGTAACGCTATCACCTTCAATAGCATTATATTGCTCATCAATAGGAACAAGAGTATAAATATCTGAAGCGATTTTTGCCTCTTTGATCTTTTCAATATCTTCGTTTAAAACCTTTGCCAAATAATCATCGCTTGGTTCTTCATTATGCTCACTAAAATATCGACTAACCTCAGAATCAATAGCCTTAATCAATTTTCTAGAAGCCCTTGAAACAATGTCTAAGTTACGCAAATAATCTAGCATTGCTCCATTGACGCGTATTTTTGCAAAACCCCAAAAAGAATCATTGATGCTGCTATCATAACGCCTTGCAATCTTAATCAGCTCCTCTGTCCCAATCGAAATCAAATCTGCAAAATCTACAGAGCTTGGCAATCTTTCCTTGAGCCGATAAGCCATTGCCTTAACTGCTGGAAGATAACGCAAGGCGAGCTCATCTTGAGAATATTTCAAATTTTGATGATAACCCTGAACTTTTTGCTTAATCATAAAGGCTGCTTCTCCTGATTCTCACCGCTCAGCTCTGCAGATCGAATATAGTCCAAAACTTTTGCAAACTCCTCTTCTTTATGTCTGAATTGAGTGACATAATATTCCAAACTCTCTTCTAAATCCTGCTTACTAAAGCGTCGGGCTTCAAAACCCATAAACCAATTAAAAAGCGAGATGCTTGAAATGACAATTAAATAAAAAGTCATTGTAACAACGAGCGTAAATAAAATAATAAAATCTGGCTCATCAAACTTCAAAAGAGCAAAAATCAAGCCCACAAAAAAACCAGCAACAACAGATAATCCAATGCAATTCTCCGAAGTCATCATTACCCTTATAAATATTTTAATAGTCTTTGGAAGAATCCTCCAAAGCCGCTTTCCTCCTTTTTCAGCACTTTTTGTTCCCTTTTTTGCAAAATCTTATAAGCAATACTCTTGAGTTGCAATGAAGCAGAATCACTAGGATCAACACGCGCAAAAAGTGTTCGCCCCCTTGTTGCTGAAGAAACACTTGAAGATAAGGGAACATAACCCAAAAGCTCCAAAGATAGATTTTCCATGTTTTTTTGAGCAATTTGCTTCATTCTTAAAAACACATTTTCGGCTTCCTTAGAAGATTTCACCATATTTAAAATCATATAAATCTGATTGCGTGTTTTAGCATTGACCTTGATCGCTGCATAAGCATCAGTAATCGCACTTGGATCTGGCATGGTCACAACAATGAGTGTATCACTTGCTTCCAAAATCCTCTGCGTAATTCCGCCTATTCCCGCACCTGTATCAATCATTAAAAAATCAAGATCCTGCAACACTTCACTCTCATCAATTAATCTTGATACAGAATCTTCTGAAATATAATTAAAAATCTCATCTCCACTATCTCCAGGGATAAGAGAAAGCCCATTCTCAATAGGAATGACAATGTCTTTCAATTCACTCTCTCCCTTCAGAACATTTAAAAGCGTTTTGTGTACCTTCACCCCAAAAATCAAATCCAAATTCGCAAGCCCAATATCAGCATCAAAAATTGCAACCTTGTATCCCATTTTGTATAGGGTATAAGCAAGATTGGCACTAATGCTTGACTTACCAACTCCTCCTTTCCCACTTGTGATCGCAATAATTTCTGTGTTTTTTTTATTTTTTTGCTGCTCAACCAATTCATAAAGCTCAGTTGCTTGATTCTTCATCTATTTTCCTTTTTAGGCGTCTGGAAACCATCCAATAAACAATCCACCAAGAAATCATTGCTCGCTACAAGCAAATCATTGGGAACACTTTGTCCAATGGAGAAATAACTAATGGGTTTCTTAATGTCGCAAGCTAAGGAAAAAATGTTCCCAAAATGGCGACTCTCATCTAATTTGCTAAAAATTAAATTATCAATCTCCACAGCACTAAAGGATTGATAAATATCCTTCAAGTCCTCATATTTCGTCCCAGCAGACAAAACAAGACTAACTTCAATCTGAAAATCATTCTGCACATAAGACTTCAAAAGATCAAGCTTTTGACTATCGTATTGCGAATGCCCAGCAGTATCAATCAAAATGAAATCGCAATATTTTAGGCGATCTAAGGCAGCATAAAATTCACTTGGATCATCTACTCTCTCAATTTCTAGACGCATCATTCTTGCATAAGTCATCAGCTGTTCCATTGCAGCAATCTTATATGAATCAAGGGTAATCACGCCAACCTTATAGCGCTTTTCAAGCATCAAAGAATAGCGAGCAGCAAGCTTTGCCAAAGTTGTTGTCTTACCCACTCCTGTGGGGCCAACAAACATCACAATACTTCTTCTCCCTTTCTCCAAAGTCTCACTGCGGCAAGAAATCATCTTTCTTAAGACTTCGCGAAAATAGCGCTTAATCGTAATTGAACTTGAGCGCATTTGCAATGGCATAAGTTCTAAAGTTAGCTCCATCAAAGCATTTAAGCGGTTTGCATCGATTCCACTATTTTTTGCAAGATTATAAATCTCTGCAAATTCTTGGGGGATCTTAAGATTTTCAGAAGGCTTTTTTTCTTCCCAAAGCATACTCTGAATGAGTTTTAAACGATCATCAATTTGCTCAATCTCTTTTTTGATTGCCTTAAACTCCTCTTGATTTTGAGGAGAAATTTTCTGCTGTTTGTAAGGATTTTGCACTCCTGTTGCAATTTCAGAAATCTGTCGAATTGTCTCACTCAAATCCTGATTCAAGCTCACTTTTTGATCTTGTTCTTGCTTTTTTCTATCAAACTTCTTTTGAGCAATCTCATCAAGCTTTTTTTTGACACTATTTTCTTTGGGTTGTTCTTCCTCAACGGCAATAACAATTTCATACAAACCTTTTTGAGAGAGAGATTTTTTACGAATTTCTCTTGATTTTAGAATAAAAGGATCAGATCCATGCACACTCTTTGCCTGTCTCAAAGCCTCATCAGGCGTCTCTCCAGTATAAGTAAAAAGCTTCATTCTCTACTCTCCTCAAATAATGTTTTGCAATTGCAATGGGATTAAAACCGATTCTCTTTCGTGCCAAAACGGATGAGGAATCTTAAGATAATCTCGCTTTAATTGAAGTTGATTAAACCATAGCAAATCAATATCAAGTGTTCGAGGGGCATTTTTAAATTCTCTTTTTCTCCCTCTCCCAAAACATCTTTCCCAATAAAAAATCATCCTAAAGACTTCAATAAGCCCACAATTTGTAGAGATTTGCACCGTGGCATTATAAAAATCCGCCTGTTGAGTATAGCCAAAGGCGGGATTACGATAAATAGGTGAAGTTGAAAGAATGCAAAAACGGGAATCTGCAAAAATTTTGCGCAACAAAGTTTCAAATCTTTTAACACAATTTCCAACATTACCCCCAATTCCCAACATAACTTGATTCACCAATCTCTTCTTGGAATGGCGATGATAAGGAAATAATGGACGGTAAATCAACGCTCTCATCGCGGTATCACTCCTCCATTTTTAATCGCAACTAAATCCTTCCATCTCACATCAAAACTCTCTAAGCAAACATCTTGGCTTAATGCGAAGCTATTAACTTACACAATATTTCTTCACTCTGACCAATATCACAACTGCAACAAAAGGCGCACAAGATCGAGCGCTCTAAACAAAAAAGAATAGAGGAAAGTTTAAGATTGTTGCTTTTGTGCATCAGCTAAAGCTTTGATTTCTTTCATGATTTGAAAAAGAGAGATAAGAGCAAGATGGTAGCCAAATGCTCCAAAACCAGAAATAACTCCAGCGCTCACTGCTCCAGTATAACTCTTACTTCGATAATCCTCTCTTGCAAAAATATTGCTCAAATGCACCTCAACACAAGGCACTCCGCAAGAAGCAATAGCATCAGCAATTGCTACAGAAGTATGTGCATAAGCTGCGGGATTGATAACCACACCCTGGTATTCTCCACCAATACATTCTTGAAGCTTGTCAATAATTTCACCCTCAAAATTACTTTGAAAAAACTCTAGTTCAATATTATTCTGCTTTGCCATATCTTGCATATTTTGATGAATTTGCTCCAAGGTAACATTTCCATAAATTCTTGGATCTCTGTGCCCCAAAATATTGAGATTTGGACCCTGTATAACTAAAACTTTCATAAAATTTCCTTTATTTGCACATTCAGGCTTGGATTATAACACATTCACTGCGCTGCAGATTGAGGCGAACTGCCTCCCAAATCCTTTTGAAGCGCCAAAGTTAGCTCTCCTGCTTTTTGCGCATCCATCTTTGCTAAAATTCTGCCTACGGTCTTTGTATCCAAACCAAGCAAGATCTCTACAGCATCATCTATTGGCATAGATTGCAAGATCTCTGCAGCCTTAGAATCCTTCATCTTGTTATAAGTATCAATAAGCTTAGTTTTTTTGATTCCTTTGATCTGCTGCAAAATTTCCTCATTTTGAGCAATCTTTTTTTCAATCTCTGCTTTTTGCGCAGCATTTTTCTTTTGCATTTCCTCTTCTTGCTTTTTTAGATTCTCCTGTGCTTGATTTTGAGCACTTTTAAAATCATTTTGCTGTTTTTCAAACTCTTGATAGTTCTCTTCTAACTT
>CAUWEE010000064.1:0-5902 GCA_963557095.1 uncultured Helicobacter sp.
GTGCGTTCGTAGTGGGGATGTTGTTTGACCAAGCGAGTGGGAGTTTGTTTGAGAGCTTTTTGTATCGTAATTAGGTCCCCCCCCCCCCTTTTTTTTAAGCTTTAAATTTTAAAATTCTAGTAAGCTTTGTTGCGCACACACTGGATTTCTATCTTTGTAGCTGTTGGCATATTTTGAGAATAAATCACATCAAGCTCCACAATATCTCCAACTTTGAGGTCTGAGAAGCGTTTTGAAACATCCCAAGCAAGCCAACAAGAATCTTCCTCAATTTGGGTATTGGGTAAGACTTTGATTGTGCTGCCATTGACAGTGATGGTTTTGTTTTGCTCATCGATAGCTTCAATCACTCCATCTTGATCAGCAAAGAGAGAGCCAATTGCAAGTAAAAAAAGAAGAATTTTTTTCATCGATTCCTCCTAGTAAGCACGATTTGCACATTTGATTTCGACTTCTTCAGCAAGCAAGACATTATTTTCAAGTCCTAGAAAGTCAAGCTCAACAACTTGTCCCACTTTGAGTGCATCAAAGGCTCTTGGGACATCTCTTCCGTGAAATCCATTTTGCATACAGGTTTCTTCTTCAATCTTTGTGTAAGGAAGGATTTTGATTACACTCTTATTAACAGTGATAGTGTGTTCTTGGGGATTGACAGCCTCAATCACACCCCAATTGTCATCTGCAAACATCAAACTCCCTATAGCTAAGGCAAATAAAATACATCTTTTCATTCTATCTCCTTCTTAATATGCGCGATTTTGCATACATTTGATCTCAATGTCTTCAGCAACAGGTTGATTGTTGTTATACATAATATCAATATCAACAAGATCACCTTTTTTGAGATCAGAAAATTTCTTTGGAGCATCCCATCCCATCCCGCAAGAATCTTGTTCAATCTTTGTGTAGGGCATAACCTTAATGCTTGTCCCATTGACTGTAATTGTTTTCTTGGCCGAATCGATGTTTTGGATAATCCCCTTGAGATCTGATCCAAAAGCCAAATTCGTAGCTAAGGCAAGAGTTGCAAACATTATTTTTTTATTCATTTTTTCTCCTTTGTTTTTAAAGATGTGAAATCTTAGTTTTTGAAGTTAAAGTTTGTATGAAATTAAAAAATAATTGTTTTGTTATTGAAAACAAAGACGCGATTTTGCAAGACAAGGTTTAATGCTCGCGCTAAAACAACCTTTTCGACATCACGCCCTGCTTTTTGCATCTCTTGCCAAGTGTAGGAATGGTTGATATGAATGGTATCTTGCACGATGATTGGTCCTTCATCAAGACAGTCATTGACAAAATGTGCTGTTGCTCCAATAATCTTCACTCCTCGATCAAAGGCTTGTTTATAGGGATTAGCTCCAATGAAAGCAGGGAGAAAGGAATGATGAATATTGATCATTGTATTGGGAAAATGAGAGACAAAGGAGGGTGAGAGAATACGCATATATTTTGCTAAAACAAGAAGATCGGGATTAAAGCTTTGAATACAATCTAAAACCCTTGCTTCTTGTTCTTCTCTTGTGCAATCTTGTGTTTCAAAGCAGAAGAAAGGGAGTTCAAATCTCTCGGCTAGATTGCGTAAAGTTTGATGATTGGAGATGATAGCAAGTATCTGTGCATCAAGTTCCCCACTTTCATGCCTGAGAAGCAAGTCTCCTAAGCAATGATTTTCTTTGGTACAAAGAAGCACAATAGATTTTTTCTCGTTGTTTTTGATTTGGATTTGGGCTTGTGAAGGAAGAGCGTCTTGAAGTCTTTGAAAAAGAATTTCAAGATCACAATCTCCACTAAAATGAGTTCGCATAAAGAAGTGCTGATGTTCCAAATCTACATGTTCATCATTTTTTTCAATATTTAAATTGAAAGACGCCAAGATCGAAGCAATCTTAGCGATTAGTCCTTGCGTATCTGGAGAGCTCACAAGTAGCGTGTGCTTCATTGAATCTGTCCCTTAAAGAAGTTTGAAAGCAAGTTCAAAGAGACATTGTTGAGCTTTTCAAATAACTTTTCTGTCTTTGATTTTTTAAGCCATAGTGGGCTTTTGACTTGAGCGATTTCAACAAGCTCGGTAACAGCTTGATTTTGCGAACCAATAGAGTCAATAAGTCCAAGTTTTAAAGCAGTTGCAGCGCTGAAAATTTTTCCATCGGCAAAAGTCTTGGGATTTGTATCTGTGAGATTTCTTGCTTCAATTGTGTCTTTGACAAACATTTTATATTGTTCAGAGAGTAAATCTTGCAAAAACTTTTTTTCTTGTTGTTTCCATTCTCTAAAAAAAGTTCCTATGCTTTTGTATTCACCCTCTTGAAGGGTTTGTGGAGCAATCCCAATCTTATCTAGGAGGGGTTTTGTATTCCAACTGCTTAAAACTACCCCAATAGATCCAATGATGGCACCACGATTAGCAATAATTTTGTCGCTATACATTCCTGCATAATAGCTTCCACTTGCCATAACCCCTTCTACATGTGTAATGACAGGCATATGATCTCGCAATTCTCTGATTAGATTTGCTGCTTCAATGCTTGCTCCTATGCTTCCTCCAGGAGAATCAACAATAAGTAAGACACCCTTAATACCAGGGTGAGATTTGATTTTTTCAATTTGCTCGCGTAAATCATCGCTTTGTAGGATTGGACCTCTAAGGTAGAGTTTAGCGAGATTGGCTTGGGGTTGTTCTTCCACTGTTTGAAAAAGCAGAATGACAATCAAAGCTAGAATAAGAAGCTTAAAATACTTCATTAGAAAATCAAGAAAGTTTGTGCAATATTTCCAAAGCTTAAAGCGTTGTTCCATTTTGGACTCCTTTACCGTTGATATAAAGTGTTTTGACCTTTGAGTTTGCGTGAAGAACGAAGTGTAAGGGTTTTTGCTGAGACTTAGAGATGCCCTTACACTCAAAAAGGGCAAGGTCGGCAAATTTCCCTACAGCTATTTCTCCACTTGCAATACCTAGTGCCAAAGCTGGAAAATGTGTAATTCCTAAAATTAAGTCTTGAGCTAAACCCAAAACCTCCTCTTGAGCATAGCCAAAAAATGCAGTGCGAATCTCTTCAATGAGATTCAAGGAAAAATTTGAACTCAAGCCATCTGTGCTAAAGATGGGCGATAAGTTTGCTTCCTTGCATTTTTGCAAATTTAAAAGCTTGCAATTAAGTAGGCGATTTGAGCGTGGAGCACAGGCAATAAAGCCCTGCATCTGCGAAATTTTATTTAAAATTAGTGAATCTGCAAAAAGACAATGCACAAATAGAGGGGATAAATCTTTTAATATCTCTAAAAATTCCAAAATATTCATTGAAGGCTTGGCATTGGGAACTTGAAAAAAGTTTTGAAAAAACTCTTGAAACCACCCACTACCGCTTTGTAGCCATTGCTTTTCTTCAAGAGATTCTAAAAAGTGGCACGAAATTTTAAGATCTTGCTTTTGTGCAAGAAGAGCGACTTGTTTTGCAAGGACAAAATGCGTGGAGTAGGGAGAATGAATAGCTAGTGCTGGAGAAAATTTGGGACTTTTTAAATTTTGACATTCTTCAAGACGCTCTTTGAGATTTCCAAAAAGAGCATCAAGCATTGAGGGATTACTTCCAATGGCCTCGTTGAAAAGAGTTACGCGAAGCGGAGATTGAGCAAGGAGAGGAATATCATATCCATAGCTGCTGATTGCTCCTACGCTAGCTACTCCAGAAGAAAGCTGAAGGGCAATTTCTCGCTGAATGCTTGCCTGAAGATTCTCAAAAAGTTCCTCGCGATGCGTGATCACACTCTCAAGCCAAGAGGCAAAACTTCCATAGTTGAGTTGTGAGAGATTGTTGCTAAACTCAAAATGAATATGGGCATTATGTAAGGCAGGCAGCAAAACACAGTCTTGATGAAAACTTTGAGGAAGATGAGGATATTTTGCTCTAAGACTCTCATAGCTATCAATTTCAAGGATTTGATTTTTTGTCGCTTGAGAATCACAGTCAAATAAAACCCCAGCATTTTCTAAGATGGAAAATTTTTGATCACAGATAAAGACAGAGCTTGCTCCTAAGATCATTTTCATGATTAGTCCTTGCTTAAAATTTCAATGTTAGAGATGGGGATCTTTAGCTGTTGAGTAAAGTCTTGGAGTAAGGCATCTTGAGAAGAAAGATTTGAAATCCAAAGCTGAATACTTAAGGTGCATTTCTCATTGCTTAGTGAGGTGATTTTGAGACTCGGACTTGGTTCATCTAGGATGGATTTACAAGAAGAGAGAGCATCAAGAAAATTTTGTCTTAAAATCTTCATGTCTCCTTGCCAATCAAGACTAATGTTCCATTTGAGTTTTTTGCCTGGGGGTGTTGCGTGATTGATAATTGTAGCTTTAGCAATAGTTTCATTGGGGATGATAGCTTGAGTGCCATTGGGGAGATTGAGTGTTGTTTGGAAGAGATTAACACTTTTGACTTGTCCTGCAGTTTGTCCTATCTCAATGAGATCATTTTTTTTGAAAGGTCTTAAGATGATGAGCATAATCCCACTTGCAAGGTTAGAGAGAGAGTTTTTGAGCCCCAAAGCGATCGCAAGCCCTGTTGTCCCAAGGAGTGCAACGATTGAGTTGGTTTGAATCCCTAGAGTTCCAAGCATTGTAATGACACTTAGAATAAGAAGGCAGACAAAAACTACTTGAGCAATGAAATTACCCAAGATCTCATCTTTTTGCAAAAAGGCCTGTTTAATTTTTCTGCGAATGAAAAATGCAAGTAAGATCCCAAGAGCCAAAATGAAACCACTTTTAAGGAAAGAGAGAAAATAATCCCCATATGATTGCCAAAGATTAAGTAAATTTTCTTGCATTTTAAACCTTTTGAAAGCCAAATCGTGGAGAGATGAAGGCTTTGATTTTTCCAAAGAGTTTTTTCTCACCATAGAGAGGATGAGAAAGTTCAAAGGACTCATTTGGATTGATGAGGATAAGGCTCGCCTCTCTACCTACTTCAATTTCTCCCTGATTGAGTTTTAAAAATTGTGCTTGATTAAAGGCGGTTTTAGCACTAAGTTCTTCTAGGCTTAAATGATGGGTTTTAACAAGCTCTGTAAATAAAAGAGGGAAATAAAACTCTAGGCAATCCACTCCAAAATCTGCATCTTCAAAAGTTTGTTCTTTGGAGCTCTGAGAAAATTCGCGATGTAAAGAAGTGAACATATCTACTTTGTGAATTTTTTGGAGGAATTTTTGTTGTGTTTGTTTTGTAGAGAGTGGGGGTTTAAGTTTCGCCCAAGTGTTATAGCCTTGATTTAAAAGAAGATGATGAATGCTTACTTCACCTTGAATCAAAGGATAAGATTGTATGTCTTCAAAAAGAGAAAAATTGCTTAAAGCTTGAAAAAGGGTGGGGATCTGAATATTTTCGATTAAAGGGATAAGACGAGAGAAGTCCATTTTTTCTATGTATTCAGAGATTCCTGAAAGTCCCATTTGATAACTCATCTCGCTTTGGATATTTGCACCCTTTGAAAAGAAAGAACAAAGACAGGGGAGAGAGAGCATCTTGGCATATTTATAGAGACAAATTAATGCCTCACTAGGAATGCTTGTATCAAGAGATAGGGCAACTGAGCCATTGTTATGAAGTTGGCTTACTTCTTGTATTTTGCCTTGAATGTAGGGAATAATGCTAGGCAAAAAACTAACAGGGCTTTGAGTGTTGAAAAATTTAAATAGTTCCAAAGATTTGGCTTGAGTTGATAAGGCAATTGTCCCAACACCTCCAGTGATCGCCTTTTTCTCTAAATTTTGCAAACCCTTTTGTGTGTCATTTTTTGTGCGAATATTTAGATCAATGCAAGCAGGTAGAAGAATGCAAGATGAGGTATCAAGGACATTTTCTCCATCAATCCTAGGGGCAATTCGTGTAATTTTTCCATTTTC
>CAUWEE010000065.1:0-5802 GCA_963557095.1 uncultured Helicobacter sp.
AGCATCTTTGCAGCGCTCAAGGATTTGTTCTTGTGATGTTGTCGGATAGATTTTTAGCTCTCCAAAATCCTCAAATATTTTTAGATTAACTGCTCCCAATGTCAAAGAATCTAAAATTACAATTTTCATTTTTTTCCTTTTTATATAATTTTTCCTATTTTTATATCAAATTTCTGATGAGCAGAAGGTCGAAAAACATGGATACAAATTTGCAAACTGCTGAAATCTTACTAGATTCTTTGCCCTTTATTAGGCAATTTCGCGGCAATAGAGTTGTTATTAAATATGGTGGATCGTCACAAATTAATCCTGAACTTAAAGAGCAATTTGCTAAAGATATTGTGATGATGTATATGTTGGGAATCCATCCAATCATTATCCATGGTGGAGGGAAGAGGATTACAGCGATGCTTGAGAGACTGCAGATTTCAAGTGAATTTATTGATGGCCATCGAATCACAAGCAAGGAGGCGATGGAGGTAGTGGAGATGGTCTTGAGCGGGGAAATCAATAAGGAGCTTGCTTATTATTTGAGTTTAAATGGTGCGAGTGCCGCAGGAATTAGCGGAAAAGATTCTCAACTCTTGATTGCAAAAGCAAAAGAGAGAGGAAAATTTGGTCTAACTGGTGAAATCACTGAGTGTGATCCCAAAATCATTCAGGCACTTTTGGATGGAGGAGTAATCCCTATTATTTCTCCTGTGTCTGGAGATAAAGAGGGCAATTCCTATAATATAAATGCTGATGATGCGGCCTGCGCCATAGCCAAAGCAATCAAGGCAGACAAAGTTATTTTTTTGACAGATACTGCAGGAGTTTTAGATATTCAAGGCAAACTCATTAAAAGTATCCAAACAAATGAAGTTGAAAACCTGATTCAAAAAGGTGTCATTAGCGGGGGGATGATTCCAAAAATCAGATCTTGTGTAGAATGCTTGAATTCTGGCGTGAAAAAGGTGCATATCATCGATGGTCGCATAAAGCATTCTTTGCTTCTAGAGCTTTTTACAAGTGGTGGAATTGGGAGTGAGATTGTATTATGCTAGAACAGTATGAAATGGGAATGCTTGAGTATTTTTTCGTTAAGTGGCAAACGCGCTCACTCGGAGTTAAGCTTGATAAGATGATAAGCATTCTTCCTGTTTTTGTTTGCATTGGAGCTAATGAGAATTTGGAAAAAAGCATTCAAAATGTAAGGAAGATTCTTTTCTCCCATATTCGATCAAAGCGCATTGCTGATATGGTTTTTAAACGCATTATGTTTAAGGCAAAAAAGTATTGTGACAATCAAGAGACATTCTATGAAGTCAAGCAAAAAACCTATGAAATGATTACCCAAAATATCCAAATTTTTTCTTTAGTTCTAGATGCCTTGGATGGAATAGATAGAGAACTAGGTAGGGTGTGTATGATTGTGAAGAAAAACTATGAAGAGGCTTTTGATATGAGCGCTGAAACAAAACGATTGCTTGAATATCAAGAGAGACGCTATTTTTCTGATGAAAATATTATTGAATAACTTAAGCAAAACTTAAATTAAGAAAAATTTAAGCTTTGCTTAGATAAGATTTCTGCTTCAATTTTTTGCAAATTTTTTAATAAAGGCAATGGCAATGGACATAACAAAGATCGCAAATCAAACACAAATTGATCGAAAGTGGATTGTTTTGGATGCCAAAGACAAAGTTTTTGGTCGTTTAATTACAGAAGTTGCAACTTACTTAAGAGGCAAACATAAGCCCTGCTTCACTCCTCATCTTGATTGTGGAGATTATGTTGTTATCATCAATGCAACTGAAGTGAAATTTTCAGGTTTAAAGCTTGAAGACAAAGAATATTTCACTCACTCAGGATATTTTGGGAGCACAAAGAGCAAAACGCTTAAAGAAATGCTAGAGAAAAGCCCAGAGAAACTCTATCACTTAGCAGTTCGTGGAATGCTTCCTAAGAATAAACTAGGGCGCGCAATGCTTAAAAAACTCAAAGTGTATCGAGGAAGTGAGCATCCTCACACAGCACAAATGACTAAAGCGAAATAAAGGATAATAAGATGGCAAAAGTTTATGCAACAGGAAAGAGAAAAACAGCGATTGCAAAAGTATGGCTTGCAAATGGAAGCGGAAAGCTTAGTATCAATGGTGAGAGTTTAGACACTTGGCTTGGCGGACATGAGGCAATCAAAATGAAGGTAATGCAACCTTTGGTGCTTACAAAGCAAGAAAAATCTGTGGATATTGTGGCTGTAACTTTGGGTGGTGGATATTCTGCTCAAGCTGAAGCACTTAGACATGGGATTTCAAAGGCACTCAATAATTATGATTCTGCATTTCGTGCTATTTTAAAACCCCGAGGGCTTTTGACACGAGATTCAAGAGTAGTTGAGCGTAAGAAATACGGAAAACGCAAGGCAAGAAGAAGCCCGCAATTCTCTAAAAGATAATTTTTTCTCCTTTTGGAGATCTTCTATGATCAGACTTGGAATCATTGGTGATGTTGTGGGGCGATCCGCAAGACTTTTGATTGCCAAGCTCCTCCCCCAACTTAAACAAGATTATCAGATTGATTTTGTTGTTGCAAATGCTGAGAATGCTTCTCATGGCTTTGGACTAAGCCTAAGCCATGCTCATTTTTTGCTTCAGAGCGGGATTGATGTGCTCACAGGTGGAAACCACAGTTTTGACAAAAAAGAGATTCTCCCGCTTTTGCAAGAACAAAATCAAGTTTTGCGTCCCCATAATTGCTCTTCAGAATTGCCTGGAACAGGGCTTTTTGTCGGAGAAGTTCGTGATGAGCCCTTGGCAGTGCTCAATCTTATGGGGCATTTTGGGATGCCAAACTGCAACAATCTCTTCATATCTGCAAAAGAAGAGATTGCCAAGCTTAAGGCTAGGGGGATTCAAAATATTGTCATTGATATTCACGCAGAAGCTACAAGTGAAAAGCGCACACTTTTTGAGATGCTAAAGGGTGAGGTAAGTGTGATTTGTGGGACACATACACATATTGGTACAGATGATTTGATGATTGAGCAAGGAAGTGTTTATCTAAGCGATGTGGGGATGTGTGGAGGCTTTGATAGTGTGATTGGAATGGAAAGCGAAGGCCCAATTAAGCGAGGACTGACGGGAATCTCTAGTGCAAAACTTGAGGTGAGCAAAAGCGAAAAGACAATTTTTCAAATGCTGCTTTGTTCGCTTTTGGAGGGGAAGGTGCAAGAAGCCTATAAGATTCGTTATATTCAGACAATCGGCTGGCTTCCTAAACTTGAAGCGATAAGAATTTCCTAAGAGGAATTGATATGAAACAAAAAAAGCCCTGTATTTTTTGCAAAGGATTTAAGCTCAATAAGTTTAATTTACTCTTGATTGTCTTGGTATGTTTTTTGATGTATTGGGTCAATCAATATCAAATCCAACAAATCGATCAAAAAGAGCGTGTTCAAGAGAGCAAGTCTCCTAACAAAGCCAATCCATAATTTGCCCTTTGACTTCTTGAATCTTAAGGGGGGAAGAGCAGTTTTGTTTTTTTGAAAATAGGGCTTCAATCTCTTTAGGGATTGGAAGTTTGAAGCGTGAAGAGAGCCATTTAAGCGCTTCTTTGTCTTTAAGTGTTTTATCTGTGAGAGCATAGGCAATGGTTGGGCTAAATTTAGTCCATTCTGCAGTAGAGCAGATGAGGATTTTTAAGTCTTGAGGTAGGGTTTTGGCTATGGCATAAGCGTTTGCGGTATGAGGATCGATGATTTTACCTAGAGAAGCTAGGGACTTGATTTGATTGAGACATGCCTCATCTGTGCAGAATGCTGCATCAAAATGTTCTTGGAGCTGCTTAAGTTCTTTTTGATCGAGTGAATAGCGCTGCTTTGTATCAAGAGCCTGCATCAAAGTCTTTGTCCTCTCACTCCCAAAGAGGGCAAAAAGCACTCTCTCAACATTTGAGCTCTTAAGAATATCCATTGCAGGAGAATAAGTTTGAAGAAGAGAGCGTTGTGAGATGTCATAGATTCCACTTCGGATAAAGTCTGTAAGAATATTGTTGGGATTGCTTGCAATGATGATTTTATGTAGGGGCAGCCCTATCAGTTTGGCATAGAATGCTCCCAAAGCATTGCCAAAATTCCCACTAGGAATCACGCTATAAATCTTCTCTCCCAAAGTGATCTCACCTGCTCTTGCAAGGCTTAAATATCCCCAAATGTGATAGATGATTTGAAAAGCGATGCGTCCGAAATTGACCGAATTGCTAGCAGAGACTTTGATTTGTCTTGCTTCTAGTTGTGTGAGAAAGGAGGAATCTTGCAAAAGGTTTTTAAGGATATGTTGAGCATCATCAAAGTTTCCAATAATGGGCAAGACTTTAAGATTTGGAGCATCTTGGGTAGTCATTTGTAGGCGTTGGACATCGCTTGTGCCATTGTGAGGGAAGATACAAATCACCTTGATGTTTTTAATCCCTTTGAAGCTCTCAAGAGTAGCTGGACCTGTATCTCCACTTGTTGCTGTGAGCAAGAGATAGCTTTTATCTTGTGCATAATGCGCAAAGAGTTTGCCCAAAGGTTGTAGTGCCATATCTTTAAATGCTCGAGATGGACCATGATAGAGTTCTTGGAGGTAAAAATTATCATGAAGAGCCGAAGTGGGCGCAGGATCAAGTGGGTTGTCAAAATTTGCATAGCTCTTGAGTGCCTCATCTAATCCATCAGTTTCTAAGCCTAGGTGAGCAAAAACTTTCCGAGTTAAATCTTCAGAGTTTAGAGAAACTAGGCTTTTAAGGTCAGGCAATACAGGAAGCTGAGATAGGGTATAGAGTCCGCCAAAGCTTGCTTTTGGATCAAGAATAGAATCTTTAAAGGTCATTGGAGTATCTAAGCCCCCACGAGTTTGAGTAAAAAGCTGCATCAAAACCCCTTAACAAGTCCGAAATTTTGATCAAATGATAATCTAAAACTTATGTTTTTTTAAGGATTGCTCTTGAGATAAACAAAAACGGCTGCAAATTTTGATAAAAATTAAAGACACTAAAATTTAAATCTATTTAGAATAGGAGTAAAAATGAAAAAAATCGGAATTTTTTATGGAAGCGATGGTGGAAATACTGAGGGAATTTGCCAAAAGATTGCAAAGGCTTTGGGTGAAGAGAATACTGCGCTTTTTGATGTTGCAAAGATTAAAAAAGAGCAAATTTTAGAGTTTGATAATTTAATTCTTGCAAGCTCAACTTATGGCAGTGGAGATATCCAAGATGATTGGGATGGGATGCTTTCTGCTCTTTTGGATTCAGATTTTGCTTCAAAAGTTGTGGCACTTGTAGGTGTAGGAGATCAAGATACTTATAGTGATACCTTTTGTGATAGTCTCTACCATCTCTATGAGAAAGTGAAGCAGGCAAAGCTTATTGGAGAAACTGAGCCTGATGGCTATGATTTTAGTGATAGTCGGGCGATTGTGGATGGAAAATTTGTCGGCCTAGCCTTGGATGAAGATAATCAAGATGATTTGACAGATTCTAGGATTGAGGCTTGGGTGAAGGTGATTAAGCCATTATTTTCCTAAAATTCTAGGAATTGATGGAGGGATATCCTTCCATCTTTATCTATAAAAGTTTGCTTGAATTTATATTGTTGCTCTTAAGTATAAGCATAAGAGGATCGCTTTTGTTGTTATTTTATCTTTAAGAACTCCCCAACTTCTAGCAAAATAATTTCATTATCATCAGCCACATTTGGCTCTCTGCTCGCAGAAAAAGGAAAGTTATTATCGTTAGCTACGATGATATGGGACTCATCTATAATATCTACATTCT
>CAUWEE010000066.1:0-5797 GCA_963557095.1 uncultured Helicobacter sp.
AAGAGAGCAGGGCAAAAAGGTGGGAATCCTTTCACCTAAACTTTTATATCCCCTCTCTTCAAAATCTTTTTGTTCTCACATCGGACAAAAACAAAAGGTTTATGTTGTTGAGCTTAATCGTAGGCAGTATGTTGAAGATGTGGAAAAGATGTTGGGTCAAAAAGTAGAGTTTATTGGGCAATTTGATGGGCGTCCCATTGAACCTGATGCAATGGCTCAAGAGATCTTAAAGACAATGTAGGAGGAATGGATGGCTTTTGATTATGATCAGTATTTGCGAACAGATAAGATGCCAACGCTGTGGTGTTGGGGTTGTGGAGATGGGGTGATTTTAAAATGTATTATTCGTGCCATTGCGGAAAATGGTTGGGATATGAAAGATGTGTGTGTAGTTAGTGGGATTGGTTGTAGTGGGAGAATGAGTTCTTATATCAATTGCAATACTGTGCATACAACTCATGGAAGAGCTTTGGCTTATGCTACAGGAATCAAGCTTGCTAATCCGAGCAAAAAAGTGATTGTAGTGTGTGGAGATGGTGATGCATTGGCGATTGGCGGAAATCATACAATTCATGCAAGTCGAAGGAATGTGGATTTAAATCTAGTGCTTGTTAATAATTTTATCTATGGACTAACAAACTCTCAAACTTCGCCGACAACTCCTCAAGGATTTTGGACAGCGACAGCAGAGTATGGCAATATCGATCCAAATTTTGATGCTTGCGCTTTGGCAAAGGCTGCTGGAGCAACTTTTGTGGCAAGGGAGAGTGTGCTTAATCCAAAGAGGATAGAAAAGATTTTGAGTGAAGGCTTTGCACATCATGGATTTAGTTTGATGGAAATTTTTAGTAATTGCCACATTAATCTTGGACGAAAAAATAAGATGGGAGAGGCCGTGCAAAACCTAAAGTGGATTGACACAATTACACTTTCAAAGGCCAAATTTGAGGCGCTAGATGAAAATGACAAAATAGGGAAATTTCCTACGGGCATTCTTTATCAGGAAACAAGAAGAGAATATTGTGATGCCTATGAAGAAGTTAGACATAAAGCTAAGGGGATATAAGGATGAGATATCAATTGCGTTTTAGTGGAGTTGGAGGACAAGGAGTTTTGCTTGCTGGGGAGATTATTGCTGAGGCAAAAATACAGAGCGGAGGCTATGGGATTAAGGCTGCAAGTTATACAAGCCAAGTGCGCGGAGGTCCAACAAAAGTGGATATTTTACTTGATGATGAGGAGATCTTTTATCCTTATGCAATGGATGGAGAGATTGATTTTATGCTCTCAACAGCGCAAGTCAGTTTTAATCAGTTTAAAGCTGGGATTAGAGATGGAGGGATCATTGTTGTTGATTCCAATCTAGTGATGCCAAGTCAAGAAGATAAAGAAAAGTTTAAAGTTATTGAAATCCCTATTATCTCTATTGCAAAAAATGAGATTGGAAATGTCGTGACGCAATCTGTTGTTGCGCTTGGGATTACGATAGGTTTATCAAAAGCAATTCAGCGAGATCTTGTTTTTGAAGTTATGAAACAAAAGGTGCCAAGTAAAGTGCTTGATCTCAATATTAAGGCTTTTGAGGTGGGTGAGCAATATGCAAAAATGGCAGAGAAGGATATAGCAAGTTAAGCTCTTTTTGTAGAGCCAACTTGTGAGCTCTTATCACAACTTCTAATTTTGGCAAAAGAGTGATGAAGGTTAGAGCGGAGAAGTAGAGGTAGGGCAAAGAGTGTCTAAAGATTTGCTCTAGTGGGAGCCCCACTCCTAGCAAGATTTTAGATTCCAGCTTCTTCCCGTCTTTGTAGTAATTCCCATTTTTTATCAACATCTTTTTGAAATTGTTCGATAATGTGTTCATTTTCGGGTTTAAAAAGGTGTTTAAAGCGTCCTTGAACTCCTAGATAATCTCTAACTGGAATAACATTTCTTGGACGATAGGTGATATGAAGTTCATGTCCATTAATAATTTCATATAGAGGAAATACAAGCGAATCAACGGCTAAGTCCATCATCTCAACAGTATTATTGCAATCAAATCTCCATTCCGTTGTGCAGGGACTTAGAGCATTAATAAAAGTTGGGCCTTCTGTGTCAATAGCGGTTTTGATTTTTTTATTCATATCTTTCCATTTATTGGGTGAGACTTGGGCAACATAAGGAGAGCCATGGGCTGCCATAATGGCTAACAAATCTTTTTTTCTTTCTTTTTTACCATAACTTGTGCGTCCTGCTGGAGTTGTGGAAGTGCTTGAACCCAAGGGAGTTGAACCACTTCGTTGTCCTCCTGTATTGGCATAAACTTCGTTGTCAAAGCACACATAGGTCAAGTCGTGTCCCCTCTCAAAGCAACCACTAATCCATTGAAAACCAATGTCATAAGTCGCACCATCTCCACCAAAGGCAACAAACTTTGGTCGATTTCCTTGATAGCGCCCCTTTCTTGCAAGTGCCCTATACATTGCTTCAGCTCCAGCAGCAGCTGTTGAGCCATTTTCAAATCCTATATGAATCCAAGGCACATCCCAAGAAGTATAGGGATACACAGCTGTTGAAACTTCAATACAGCCTGTTGAGTTTCCAATCAATAGATGTCCATCAACTGAATTGAGTACTTCTCTGATAATCATCCCGTGGGCACAACCTGGGCAAAGAAGATTTGCTCCTTCAAATTTTTCTGCAGATTTTGAAAATTGTTTGAGGTTTTTAAATTCTTTTGTCATAACGATCTCTCCTTAGTTAAACGCCATTTTTGCTCCACGAAGTCCAACAAATTGTTGGGTTGGATGCGTGAGTTTTCCTGCTTTTGCATTGTTGTTGAGTTCTTTATAGATCTCAAGTAAGAACTCTTGTGTCATATCCCTTCCTCCAAGTCCATAGATATAGTTGGATAAGATAGGTTTCTTTTTTGAGTTTTGCAAGATAGCCACCCCAACTTCATTAAAGAGCATACCCATCGCTCCTGCTGGAAGAGAGCGATCAAGCATTGCTACAGCCTTGCATCCATCGAGTGCTTTGGCAACTTCTAGGTAGGGGAAAGGTCTTAGAGTGCGAATTGAAACCACTCCTGCTTTGACTCCTTCCTCTCTCATTTTTTTTGCAGCAATTCTTGCTGATTCTACTGTTGTTCCAAGGGTAAAGATAGCAATTTCAGCATCTTTCATCTCATAGCTTTCAACTAAAGAATATTGACGACCAGTGAGGACTTTGAATTTTTCAAAAACTTCTTGAATCACACTTGCAGATTGCATAAGATCGTGGTGCAATTGAGCTTTGTGTTCGAAATGCCAATCCTCTTCAGTTTGTGCTCCATAAGTTACAGGTTTTGAAAAATCAAGGAGGGCATTTTTGGCTTTATATTCTCCTATGAAGGCATAAGCTTCATCATCGCTTAAAGGATGGACATTTTGCGCTGTGTGTGAGCAGATAAATCCATCTTGATTGACAATGACAGGAATTCTTACTCGCATATCTTCAGCAATTTTAAAAGCCATTAGATTGAAATCATAGGCTTCTTGGGGATTGTAGGTGCAGAGATTAATCCATCCGCAATCTCGACTGAGATACATATCAGAATGATCCCCATTGACATTTAATGGAGAAGCCAATGAACGATTAACAAGATTAAGCACAAGTGGAACTCTCATTCCTGAAGCTTGATACATTACCTCAATCATTAGAGCAAATCCTTGAGAACTAGTTGCAGTTGCTACCCTTCCTCCAGCGGCAGCAGCTCCAACGCAAGCACTCATTGCGGCGTGTTCTGATTCTACCATCATAAACTCACCATCAATATATCCATCACTTAAAAATTTTCCGTAGTTTTGGACAATTGGAGTTGAGGGTGTGATTGGATAAGCAGCGACTACATCCACTTGAGCTTGACGCAACGCGTGGCTAGCTGCCATATTTCCATCCCAAACCTCTGTTTTTGAGAGTTCATATTTCAAAGCCATTGTTTTAATTCTCCTTCTTCTTGATTTCTTTTTGCGGCCATTTTTGAAGTGCATCTTCTGTGCTTTCAATTTCATTAAACATCAGTAGTGACTTTGGATTTGTAGGGCAGACAGACACGCATATTCCACAGCCTTTACAATGTTGATAATCCACTCCAGCTAGTTTTTCATCTTTTGCCAAGATTGAAGAATCTGGACAATATACCCAGCAGTTAAAACAATTGATACATAAGGAAGCATTGTGCACAGGTTTTATCACTCTCCAATGAGCAACACTTGCACTTCTTGAGCTATTTTCCGTATAAATTCTTTCCTGAGGCATTTTTTCTTGTGCTTTGATTCCATCTTCTTCTAGTGGGAAAAGAACGGATCCTATTTCAAATTCATTCCAACCTTTCATACTCTCTCCTTATTTGACTTCATTGTATGCGCGAGTGATTGCCTCACGATTGGCATCAATGAGAGTTTGAGGAAGTTTTTTCCCCAATAATTTGATGAATGCTTTTAGAAAGTAATCTAATTCAAGTATTCCTGAAACTTTGATCAATGCTCCAAGCATTGGTGCATTTGGAATGGGTTTTCCAATGGTTTCTAGAGAGATTTTAATGCAATCAAGGATGTAGAGTTCTTTGCCTTTGAGTTCAGGTTTTTTGGCAATTAACTCTTCTTTACTTAAGTGAGTTGTAATGATGTATTTTGTTTCTTTTTTTTCATGTGCGCAAATATCGGCGATAAAAGTCAAACCAGGATCAATAACGAGGATGTAGTCAGGCTCCATGTATTTTTCGTGATTTAAAACAGGATGTTCATCGATGCGATTGTAAGCAGTCATTGCCGCACCTCTTTTTGCAGATCCATAAAAAGCAAAAGCTTGAACTTGCTTCCCAACTCCTGCCATGACATCGGCTAAACCTTTTGCACCAGTCACTGCTCCTTGTCCTGCACGACTATGCCACCTTATTTCTAGCATTAATACCTCCTAAAGATTGTTTGAAAATATTTTTGAAATTTTACACTACAAAGAATCAGTCTTGACTTTTAATGTAATCAAGGGCTTTTGCTATGTCTTCAAACACTAAATGAGTAAAATTGGAGAGATTTTCTTCATACTTTCCTTGCACTCCAATTCCTATCACTCCGGCATTCTGGGCAGCTTGCATATCAAATATAGTGTCTCCAATCATATAAACTTGCTTTTTTTGATAACTCATTCCTTCAAGTGCCTTGAAAATTGGCTCTGCACTGGGTTTTGGCTCTTTGACATCATCAATTCCAACAAGAGTAAAAAAATATTTTAACATTCCTAAATTTTCTAAGATTTTTTCTGAAAAAAAGTGGGATTTTGAGGTCACAACCCCCATTTTGTAGGTGCTTGGAAGAGTTTCAAAAGATTCTTTTACTTTTGGTAATAAAAAAGTTTTTTTTAGGAAAATCTCTCGATAAAGTTCTCGATAAACACTTATGCATTCTTGTAGTTTTTCCCTAGGAATTCCAACGGTTGCAAACATATCTGATAAGGTCATTCCAATCATCTTTTGAATTTTATTCTCTTGTCCATCAAGATTTATTCCATATTGTTGAGTGGCTTTTAAAAAACTCTCTACAATCGCCTCTGTTGAATCAATCAAAGTCCCATCCAAATCAAAGAGTAAAATTTTTTGCTTTATTGTTTTTCTCTGCATTGTGCAAGCACTCCTTTTTTAAGTTCAAATAACAAAACTGGAATTGTGATAAAGATTGTCAAAACAGAGGCTAGAGGATAGGCAATCCAGATTCCTAGTTCTCCAAAATGATCTTTGAACAAGAATAAAAAGATGGGTGTAAGGATGAGTGTATAGCTT
>CAUWEE010000067.1:0-5756 GCA_963557095.1 uncultured Helicobacter sp.
CAAGTGGGATTTGGCAATTGATGCCAAAGACAGCCAAAGAACTGGGATTGCAAATCAATGACTATATTGATGAAAGACGCGATCCTATCAAAAGCACCAAGGCAGCAATCAAGTATCTTAAATATCTTAAAAATGCCACAGGGGAGTGGTATCTTGCTGCAATGGCTTATAATTGTGGAATTGGAAGATTGCAAAGAGCGATTAAAAAAGCAGGAACAAATGACATTGCAGTTTTAATTGATGAAAAAAACCTCTATTTGCCAAAAGAGACACGGCATTACATCAAGATGATTTTGGGGATGAGCTTAGCATTTAATAATGCTGATGTTTTAAAAAGTGAAGACAAAGAATATTTTCTTAATCGTGGCGCAAGTAGCACGATTGCTGGAGTTGAGGTTGATGCAGGAACTCCACTTGTTGAGGTGGCAAAGTCAATTAACCTCACTCTAGAAGAGTTGAAAAAATACAATAAGCAGTTTAAATATAGTTTTTTACCTCCAGGTAAGGGGAAATATACAGTTTATATCCCTTATGACAAACTTTCTGCCTTTAGGCAAGATTTCCAGCCTACCAAAAATCAAAACACAATGTATGTCCTGCATCAAGTTAAAAAAGGGGAGACGCTTTATAGCATTGCTAAAAAATATAAAACAAGCATCAAAGAATTGCAAAGCATAAATGAAGTGAGTCGCCATATTTCGATCAAGCAATCTCTTGTGATTCCAATTTTGAAAGAAAAATATAAAAAAAGAATTGCTCAAAAACAATGAGAATTTATGCGCTTATTTTCATTGCCTTGTTGATAGCTGGATGTTCAAGTAATAGTGTTTATCGTGGAGGGATTGGGGGTTTTAATGATTATGAGGACTTGGAGCTTTATCGCAAGGGCACTCCTATGGATCCCCAATATTCTACACCTTCAAATCTAAGTCATAGTGGAAGTGTGGATACTCGAGGAATGCGAGAATCCAAAGCCATCCAAAGAGCAACAATGCGTCCTTATAAGATTGATGGCAAGTGGTATTATCCCCAAAGGGTAAGTTTGGGGGAGCGCTTTGATGGGATTGCAAGTTGGTATGGTCCAGATTTTCATGCTAAAAAAACTTCTAATGGAGAGATTTATAATATGTATGCCCATACCGCAGCAAGTAAGGTTTTGCCAATGAATACTGTTGTGCGTGTATATAACAAGGAAAATGGAAAAACAACAATTGTGCGGATTAATGATCGTGGCCCTTTTGTGGAGGGTAGGATTATTGATCTCTCTAATGCTGCAGCGCGTGAGATTGATATGGTGAAAAAAGGAACAGCCCGTGTGCAGATTGAAGTCATTGGCTTTAAGGGTTTGATTGGTCGCAAGATGAGCAATCCAAGTGAGATGACTAAGGAGCTTAAAGAAGAATTTAAGATTGGAGAGACGCAAGAGAGCATTGATGGAGGGAGTTTTGCCCTGCAAGTTGGTGCTTTTAGGCGAAAAGAGGGGGCAGAGGAACTAAAGCAAACTTTTGATCAGCTTAAAGATTATAAAACTATTATTCAAGAGCAAAAGCTCAATGATGGGAGTATTTATCGCGTCATGATCCAAGGCTTTAGAAGTGAAGATGAGGCGGATGATTTTTTGTCGCGTCATCCAAATATTAAGGGAAGGATTATTGTTCGAGAATGATTGAATTACTGCTTTTGGATGTGGATGGGACGCTAACAGATGGCAAGATTTATTATTCAAATCAAAATGAGGAAATCAAGGCCTTTAATATCAAAGATGGTTTAGCTCTTAGGGTGTGGAAGAAACTGGGTAGGAAGAGTGCGATTATCACAGGTAGGCAATCTATGATTGTGCAAAAAAGAGCAGAAGAATTGGGGATTGATTTTGTTTTTATGGGAGTGGAAAACAAGGGGGATGTCGTCCTACAGCTTAAGAAAGATTTAAACCTTACTCAAGGACAAATTGCAAGCATTGGGGATGATTTGAATGATTTATCAATGTTTAACCAAAGTGGATTAAGCTTTTCTCCAAGAGATGGAGCAAAACAGATTCTTAATGAGGTATCTTATGTGTTGGAAAAAAATGGGGGCGAAGGGGCAGTAAGAGAGATGATTGAAATGATTTTAAAACAAGAGCAGTTGGAGGAGAAATGGCTTGAATTCTTTTCTTAAGACTTATGCTTTTTTTTTGAGCATCTTGCTGCTTTCTGTTGCCTTTGTGTTGAAGCCGCCAGAGGGAGATGCTAGGCAACAAAGGAGTCAAGAAAAGATTGCTGCATTAGAGATTGATGATTTTGTGCTCTTAAGTGTTGTAGATAAAAAGCCTGAAATGAAAGTTGTTGGGAAAAAGGGTAAGCAGTTTTTAGATTTTGAGGAGTTTTGGGATTTTAATTTGGTCAATTACAGCACAAAAGGTGGGGGATTGAAGGCTTTGAAGACAGAGAATAATGAGGAAAGCTTTTTTGTTTCGCATGGGTTGCGTCAGGAGGATGCTTATTTTTTTGATGGAGGAATTAAATATAGAAATGCAGATGGGATGAGTTTTGAGGCGATTGAGGGAGTGTATCGTCCAAAGGAAAGAATTTTTGAAGCCAAAGGTAGCTTTAGCGCTATAACAAAAGAGGGAAATTTTAGAGGCAAAGATTTATATTACGATGCAGTTTCTGGACAGCTTAATGCGAAGTTTCCTAAGGGAAAAATATGGCTAGATGGTTAATTTATTTTTCTTTTTTAGCAATTTTAGATGCTAGACAAGTGCTTGATATTAGTGCAGATCGTATTGTTTCAAACCAAATAAAGGGAGAGATGATCATCGAGGGGAATGTTGTTATACAAAAGGAGACTGATATTTTATATGCCAATAAGGTGATTGTTAGGATGGATAGAGATAAAAAGCCCTCGCAGTATGAGGCCATTGGAAATGTAAAGTTTAAAATTGCCACACAAAATGCACGGGTTATGCAAGGTAGGGCAAATACGATTATTTATAATGCCTTCAAAGAAGAGTATCGTTTGATTGGAGGGGCACAGGTGCAAGAAGAAGGCAAGTCAAATATGATCAAGGGAAGGATGATTGTGCTTAATCGCAAAGATGGAACAGCAAGCGTGGTGGGGGATAAGAAGAAGCCTGCAAAAATCACTTTTAGTTTAGATGAAAAAGATGCAAAATAAAATCAGCAAACCCTCTTTCTTGCTTTCAGCCTCACATCTTGGACAATGCCCTCAAGCTCAAAATATCGAAATTGTTTGCCTAGGTAGGAGCAATGTGGGTAAATCAAGCTTTATCAATTTTTTCTTAGGAAAAAAGGGGCTTGCAAAGAGCTCTTCTGTGCCAGGAAAAACACGACTTATCAATTTTTATGAGGCCTTTTATATAGAAGGGGGGGAAGAAATTCCTTTTGGAATCGTGGATTTGCCAGGATTTGGCTATGCAAAAGTCTCCAAAGATCAAAAAAGGACTTGGGAGAAGAATTTGGTGGAGTTTTTAGAAAGGCGAAGAAGCATTAAGCTTTTCTTGCATCTTATTGATTCGCGTCATTTGGACTTAAAGATTGATGCGGAATTGCGCGGATTTCTAAAGGCTTTGTGTAAAGGTGATCAGAAAGTCTTGGAAATTTTTACAAAGGCAGACAAGCTTAAAAGTCAAGAAAAAACCGCTTTGCTTTCTTCTGGGAAACATTTAGTTTCAACCCTTCCAAATGAAAGTAAAATTACAACTCTTGATCGTTTGCAAAAACATATTATCAATTCTGCATTGGGAAGGGAAGATGAAATTTGAAAAACCAACTTTAAAAGATGTATCTGAAATGCTTGCACTTGTTGAGCCCGAAGTAAAAAGGGGCAATATTCTTCCACGCAGTGAGGAAGAGGTAGCCAATGCAATTCGATCTTATATTCTTGCTAGGAATGCAGAGGAGATTGTGGGGTTTTGTTCTTTATATATTCATACGCCAAGACTTGCTGAAGTTAGAAGTCTAATTGTGAGTGAAAAATATCAAGGGCAAGGACTTGGTAGCAAGCTTGTCTCTTTGGTGCTTGATGAAGGGAAGGATTTGGGAGTTTGTGATTTTCTTGTTTTGACTTATAGAGAATCAATGTTTAAGAAATTAGGATTTGAAGTAATTGAAAAAACACAGATTCCCAATCAGAAAATATGGACAGATTGTATTAAATGCAAACATTTTCCAAAATGCGACGAAATAGCGCTTTTCAAGCAAGTATAAGCTTTTTTTTTGCTTTTGCTCTTTTTTGTCTTTATATTTTTTTGACAGATGTTTATCTTGTCTTGCCCTTATTTTTGGGAATTTTATTTTTATGTTTTTGCTCATCTATTGAAGAGTTAAAGACGAGAAATTTTGTTTTTATCTTGCTATGTTTGTTTTGGATTGAATTGGATAAGAGCCTTCCTTTTGGCGGGTTGTTTTTTTTATTTATTCTTGCTTATATCTGCATTTACTTTCCTTTTGCTTATTTTTTTAAAAAGGTTTTTTATGTGAAGTTCTTTTGCATTTGCTTGATCTATCTGTGTTTTGCAATCTTGTGTTATTTCTCCTTTAGTTTTGTAAAAGTGACAGATTTTATGACCTTAATTGGCACTTATATATTGATTGAAGGAATGGTTATTTTTTTCAATGAATCTAAGAATTAGAATTTTTGTTTTACTATGTGTGGCTGTGTGCTTGATTTTGATTTTAAGAATGTATTTTTTAAGCGTTAAATCCAATATTTATTTTGAGAAAATTGCCCAAAGAAATACAGAAAAAACTGAGATACTCATTCCGACAAGAGGGCAGATTCTTGATCGAAATGGGGAAATTCTAGCAACAAATAAACTTGGCTTTTCTATCGCCCTAGATCCTTTCTTAAATACAAGCCAAAAACTAGAACAAGAAATCCACTTTCTTTTAAGATTTTTTCCAAATCTTAGCTTTGAGCAGCTTCAAAAGGCTTACAAAGCGGAATATTCTCCCTACAATCATTCTCCCATTGTTATGATTCCTTTTGTGGAATATCAAGAAATGCAAAAGCTTTATGTGCAGCTTTTGCAAAATCCGCGTGTTTTGGTTCTGCCTAATGCAAGGCGATATTATCCTTATGGGGCTCTAGCCTCTCATATCATTGGTTATGCAGGATCGGCAAACTCTAATGATGTCACCAAAAATTTGGTTGCAAAATACACAAATATTGTGGGGAAGTTAGGATTGGAGCGGCAATATAATGTCTTTTTGCAAGGTGATCTTGGGACAAAAAAAACCAAAGTCAATGCACTTAACAAGGAAGTCAATTTTATTTCTCAAGATCCGCTCAAAAATGGAGGAGATTTAAAAACAAGTCTTGATGTGAGCTTGCAAAAGATTCTTGATCGCGAGTTTCTAGATAAAAATGGCTCTGCTCTTGTGATGGATGTTTATAGCGGAGAGATCTTGGCTGCAGGTAGTTATCCTGAATATGATTTGAATGATTTTGTGGGGGGGATCTCTCATCACAAGTGGAAGGCATTGCTTGAGAATCCTTATAAGCCTTTAGTCAATAAGGTTGTATCGGGGACTTATCCTCCAGGTTCTGTTGTGAAGATGGGAATTGCTTTGAGTTTTTTAGAATATGCAGGCGTTGATGAAAAGACTTTGATTGATACTCCAGCCTATGTGGAACTTGGGGGGAGAAAATTTCGAGATTGGAAGATTGGGGGTCATGGGAAATCTGATATGATTAAGGCGATCAAGGAAAGCGTGGATGTTTATTTTTATCTTCTTTCTCAAAAAATTGGGGTT